>JALVRI010000420.1 GCA_027031325.1 Desulfobacteraceae bacterium | reverse complement strand
ATAGGCAAACGCCACCTCTACGTTCTGGACTATCCATCCAGCCATCTGCACGAAGACGAGGCGGCTTTGCGGATAGCTTCGGCCGTAAGTGGGCCGGGACTACGATGGACAGACCCGGTTGAGGGCAAGTCCAACATTGTCGGCAGCGTGGACGGACTTTTCAAAGTAAACGTGCCTTACCTGACCAGAATAAACAAGTCGGCTAATCTGATCGTATCGACCCTCAAGAACAATTTCCCCGTCAAAAAGGGCCAAATCGTAGCCGCTACCCGCATAATTCCACTGACCATCATCAAAACCAGGATCGAACGCCTCGAAAAAATCGCTCAATCCGGCAAGCCGGTTTTGCAGGTACTGGCGTACCGCAAGCTCAAGGTGGGGGCGGTCGTCACCGGAAGCGAGATCTATCAGGGCCTGGTCCCCAATGAATTCGACCGTTACGTGGGCTGCAAGGTTCAAGAATACGGATCCGAGGTGATTGAAACCATCTTGGTGCCGGACGATTCGAGGGAAATTGCGACCGCCATTGGGCGCCTCAAGGACATTGGTTGTGAATTGATCATTGCCACCGGAGGGTTGTCGGTAGATCCCGACGATGTCACCTGCCAGGGAGTCAGGCGCTCGGGCGCAAAAATAGTCGTCTACGGTTCCCCCATTTTGCCGGGAGCAATGTTCCTGTACGCTCGTCTGGATGATATTCCCATCCTGGGCCTGCCGGCCTGCGTATACTACCACCCGGCCACCGTGTTCGACCTGGTCTTGCCGCGGATCCTGGCCGGTGAGACAATTACAAAGAAAGAGATAGCCGAGATGGGTCACGGGGGCCTCTGTCTCAATTGCAAAAAGTGTAGCTTTCCGGTATGCCCATTTGGGAAATAGCATCCGGTCCGGAGCGCGTCGCCAATCAGGGTCCAGACTCAGGCCACCCCGCATCCGGACTTTGTCCGGTTCAGGCGTGATCGCCGGCATTGCCCGGAAATTGTTGACAACAATGGAATGCAGAAGTAAAATCGCCAGCTTATTATGAGAGTTACGGCCGGTGGGGCGGCTTTGGCTGGAGATTCGAGCGGAAAGGACTGCAAATGCTTGACTTGATGCGGAAACACGCAGGCAGCTGGATGATCAAGATCATCCTGGTTGTGATCGTTATAGTTTTCATATTCTGGGGGGTTGGCAGCGTCAAGTCGCGGCGGGCCAATCGTGTTGCCGAGGTAAACGGAGAAGTCATTACGGTTTCAGAATACAAGGATGTTTACGAGAACCTCAAGGATCAGTACCGTAGGGTATACGGCAACAACCTTACCGAAGAACTGCTGAAAATGTTGAACCTGAAACAGCAGGCCCTTTGGAGATTGATCGACCGCAAGGTGATGTTGCAGCAGGCCCGCCAAATGGGGCTCCAGGTAAGCGACCGGGAGCTTGCCGCCTCTATCCAGGCCATCAAGGCCTTTCAAACCAACGGTGTGTTCGATTCCAATCAATATCAGCGGGTTTTGGCCAGGGCCAGGCTGACTCCGGAAGCTTTTGAGGTGGACCAGCGCCAAAGCCTGATTTTGTCCAAGTTGCAGGATCTGCTCCTTGCCGGGGTGACGGTGTCCGAGGGTGAGTTGCGCAGTTACTATGATTGGCTGGAAGCCCAGGTCGATATCGAGTACGTCTTGTTTTCTCCAAAGGACATGACTGTGGCCGATCCTTCGCCCGCCGAGCTTAAAGATTACTTCGAAGCCAACAAGGAAAAGTACAAGACACCTCCCAAGGTAAAGGTGCGTTATATCCGTATCGATCCCAAGGAGCTGAAAGACCAGGTCACTGTCGGATCCGAGGATATCCAGATCTACTATGAAGATCACCTGAATGAATTCAAGCGGGAAAAGACGGTAGAAGCCAGGCACATTCTCATAAAGGTTGATCCCGGGGCCGACCCGGATACGGTTGCCGCCAAGAAGGCCGAGGCTGAAAAGATATACCAAAAGGCGGTCAAGGGCGCTGATTTCGCTCAACTGGCCAAGAAGTACTCGGAGGATCCATCGGCCGGGAAAGGGGGCTACCTGGGAGTCCTGAAAAAAAGCAGCCTGGTCAAACCCTTTGCCGAAAAGGCCTTCAGCATGTCTGCCGGCCAGATCAGTGAACCTGTACGCACCCGTTTCGGTTGGCATGTGATCAAGGTCGAAAAGGTAAATCCCGCCAGGACCTCAAGCCTGGAGGAGGTCGAGGAACAGATCAAGGACAAGCTCCTTCTGGACAAGGCCAGGACAATGGCCTACGATAAGCTGGAAGCAATTTATGAAATGACTTTCGACGGAGGGAATCTGGAGAAGATCGGCCGGCAGGAGAATCTTCCCGTGGCTGAAACGGATTACTTTACCACCCAGGGACCCAAGGGAAAGATAGACGATCCGGCCAAATTTGCACAGGCGGCCTTTGCCCTTGAGCCGTCTGAAGTCAGTGATATCCTGGAACTGGGAGGCGTTTTCTATTTGCTTGAAATGGTGGACAAGATTCCGGCGCGCATCCCGGCCCAGGAAGATGTGGCCGAACGTCTCAAAAAAGATTGGATCGCGGCCCGCAAGCAGGAAAAAGCCCGCCTGGATGCGGCTGCGTTCCTGGATGAGGCCAGGGCTGAGCAGGATTTCGGGGCGTTTTGCGCCCGTCGCAAAGTGACTGTCGGCCATAGCGGCTTTTTCAAACGCAACGGTACTATCCCCAAGCTGGGGTATGAACCTGAAATAATAAAGGCCGCTTTTGAGCTTTCACCGTCCAAGCCCCTGGCTGACAAGCCGCTCAAGGGCCGGCAAGGATACTATGTGATCCGCCTTAAAAAAAGACAGCCTCCGGGTGATGAGCAGTTTGCCAGGGATCGGCAACAGGTTCGCAGCCGCCTTTTGTCACAGAAAAAAAGCCGGGTTTTCGACCAGTGGCTCAAAGCGGTTAAAAAGAACAGTCAAATCCGGATAGAGGAGGCTTACTCAAGTCGGTGATTCTTGGAGGCAAAAGGGGGCGGGCGAAGTAAAGGATCATTGCATAAATCGGGGGGTGCCCCAATGGCTGTTAAAAGAACCGGCAAAGGCAAGGACGATCAAGTCGGATACGTCACCAAGAAATGCCCCGAATGTTATGCTTACGTTAAAATGGAGGCCGAAGTCTGCCCTTACTGCAAGACCAAGATAGGAAAAGTCGGCCCCCATGGGATGGCGGTCCGGAAGGTGGACTGGAAATCCTACCTTACTTTCGGGGTTGCCCTGGTGGCCCTGGTGATCTACCTGTGGTGGGCGTTTTTCAGTAAATAACCGGACTTCCCAAGTTCTGTTCCGTAAAACCTTGTCATTCTCGGCTCGTATCAGCGGGCCACCATGGCCCGCATCATGTCACCGGCGTTTTCGGCATGGTCGGCCACATGGCCGATGGTTTCAGCCAGCCTTACCAGGTGAAAAACAGCGATCGCGTCTTGCTCAAAACTGAAGACCTTGTGCTTGACAAGATCTTCCAGGTTGTCAGCCTCCTGTTCCTGGCGGCGCAACCTACGGATGATGTCCTTTACTTTAACCCGTTGCTGTTCCGAAAAATTACGGAAGTACTTGCGCGCTTCGGCCGTAATTTCGACCAGCAGTTCCACCGGGTTTATCACTGCATCCACCAGCAGGAAGAAGTCCTTGGTCAACTTCTCGGGAATACCTGATTCCGGGCGGTAGGACAACCAGTCCAGGGCGTCGTCCATTGCATCCAGGACGTTGTCCTGTTCCCTCAGGTAACGGAACAGCTCAAACTTGTCCACCGGCATCAGGGTACCCTTGGGCAGGTGGCCCCGGATGCGTCTCTTGATGGCGTCGGCCTGATTTTCCAGGCTGCGCACTTCCCTGCGCAGTTCGTCAAAAGTATTACAATCCCTGGCATTGTAGCATTCAAAGGCTGTTTGAAAAGCCCAGGCGCATTCCTTGACCTTCTCGGCGTGCTCCTGGAGCCCTGCGAAAGGTGATGTTATGAACATGGACAAAAAGGGAAGGCGCATGAGACTCTCCTTGAAATTATACTAAGCTTTCC
The DNA here is from genome assembly GCA_027031325.1 of Desulfobacteraceae bacterium. Taxonomy (GTDB): domain Bacteria; phylum Desulfobacterota; class Desulfobacteria; order Desulfobacterales; family Desulfosarcinaceae; genus JALVQM01. Next base: position 7,672 of record JALVRI010000420.1, on the reverse strand, counting down.
ATGATTTTAAACAGCAGCATGCTGGTCAGGGCAGCTGCCGGAACTGTCAAGATCCAGTATATCATGATTTGAAAAATGATGCGAAAATTTACCGCTTCCAGCCCCCTTGCGATGCCGACCCCCATGACACCGCCCACTGCAGCATGGGTGGTGGATACGGGCAGTCCCATCTTGGAGGCCATCAAAACGGTGGTTGCCGCAGCGAAATCTACAGCAAATCCACGCGTGTTGGTCAAGGTGGTGATTTTGGAGCCCATGGTGGTCATTACCCGGTAGCCGGCCATGGCAATACCGCAGGCGATTCCGATACCGCCGAAAAAGAGCAGAAAAATGGGAACAGGAACCTTGGCTCCGACCGATCCGGTTTTCACCAGGAAGTAGATCACAGCCAGGGGGCCGATGGCATTGGCAACGTCGTTTGCTCCCTGGGCCAGGGCCACGTAGCACGAAGTGCCGATCTGGATGCGGCGGAAAACCTCCTCGGCGTTGCCGTCCTGGAATTTGTCCGAAATTTTTGTCAGCAGGTGCCTGCCCCACAGCCCCAGCGCGACGGCCGCCGGCAGTGCCAGGGCGAAAGCCATGGGGGTGCTGATGGAAAGCCTCTTGCCCAGGGGAGTTTTGAAAAGGAAGGAAAGTACCACCACGAAGCAGGCAAGGCCAATGAAAAGAGGGGAAAAGCGCAGAGCCACCTGGAGGTTGTCTTTCCGGGACAAAATGGTCTTGACGATAACCCTGAACATAATGAAACCGATTACCAGGCTGAATATGGGCGAGATGATCCAGCTCAGCACCACGGCTCCAAGCTTAGCCCAGTTGATCACTTCGGTACCCCCGGCCATTATTCCGAAGCCGATCATGGCGCCCACGATGGCATGGGTGGTGGATACGGGTAGAGACCGCCATGTGGCGAAAGATACCCACAGGGCGGCCGCCAGGAGGGCCGACAAGGCTCCGATCAGTGCCAGGTGAGGATCGCTCAGCACTTCGGTGGAGACTATGCCTTTGCGAATGGTGTTTGTGACGTGGGAGCCGATCAGGGTCGCACCGGTTATGTTGAGGACGGCGGCGATGACGATGGCCTGCCGGATGGTTATGGCTTTGGCACCGACAGCAGAAGCCATGGAATTGGCAACGTCATTGGCGCCGATGTTCCACGCCATGTAAAAACCGAAGGCATACCCTGCAACCAGGATCGCGAATTCATGTCCCATCTGGTAGAAACGGCCCGCCTTTCAGAAATATTATTTCCGCCCGCCTCTTAGCATGGGAAAGGGCCGAAAGCAAATCAAATCTGATCGGGCCGTTCTATGTAGCGGCGTTCGAGATAATTTTCAGGGATGGTTTCCAGGAAGCGGCTAGGGCGATACAAAACAGTGCCACTGCTGCGGTCGTAGACTTGGGAGGGAAAGGTGATGATCAGGTTTTCGCGGGCCCTTGTGGCCGCCACATACATCAGGCGGCGCTCTTCTTCCAGGCTGTCGCCGTTGTCCAGGCTGTGATAAGAAGGGAACCTGCCGTCCAGGGCCCAGATGATGAAAACGGTGTGCCACTCGAGCCCCTTGGCCGAGTGAATGGTGGAAAGGACCAGATTGTCGCCGTAATCGGTTTCGGCGGCCAGGCGGTCGTTGATGCTGCCGGCCGGTGGTTCGAGAACCATATCGTCGAGAAAATCTAACAGCACATCGTAGCGTTCCATTATGGACAGCAGTTGTTCCAGGTCACGGAGGCGTTTGGGATGATCGTCGTAGCGCCGGCGTAAAATAGGCAGATAATGGCGGAGTGCTATTTCTCCCATTTTTACCGGAGACAGGCCACCGGCTTGGATGGCTTTCAAGGCATCGATCAGGGGTCCCAGCCCCGGGAGTCTTTTACGCGCATTTTCCAGCGCCCGGATTCCTTCCCGTCCCACGGCCAGGAACAATTTTTCGGCCGTCGCCGGGCCAACCCTTTCTATGAGGTTCAGCACCCGGTACCAGCTCAAACGATCGTTGGGCGTCGCCACCACTCTCAGGTGGGCCAACAGATCCTTGATGTGGGCCGATTCCATGAATTTGAATCCTCCGTACTTGACAAACGGCAACTTGCAGCGGGTAAGTTCCATTTCAAGGTCGAAAGCATGGAACCCGGCCCGGAACAAGACGGCCACGTCCGCCAGCCCGATTCCCCTGCGCTGGAGCCTGATGATTTCACTGGTCACGAAACTGGACTGGAGGCGCTCATCGGCGGTTGCCACCAACTGGGGCAGCCGGCCTCCCCGGCGGCGCGTGAAAAGGCGTTTTGAAAATTTTTCTTCCGCCTGTTCTATGATCCTGTTTGTAAGGTCGAGAATGGGCTGGACACTCCGGTAGTTTTCCTCGAGTTTGATGATCCGCGCACCTGGAAAACGTTCCGGAAAACTGATGATGTTTTTGAAGTTTGCACCCCGAAAAGCATATATGCTCTGGGCGTCGTCTCCAACCACCATTATGTTCTTTTCAGGGTTTGCCATCAGGGTTATGAGTTCGGACTGGATGTAATTGGTGTCCTGGTATTCGTCCACGAGGATGTGGTTGTATGTTCGCCTGATCTTATGACGCGCCTCCGGGCATTGCCGGAGCAGCCTCAGCAAAAGGGTCAACAAATCGTCGTAGTCGACCAGACGGTGTATCTTTTTCTGTTCCTGGTATTGATCATGGATAGAAAAGATTTCATCCAGCAGATGAACGAACTGGGGATAGTCGTCGTAAACCACATCTTCCAGGGGCAAGTTCTTGTTGACGGCCCGGCTGAAGATGGTGGCCAGGGTCGATTTACGGGGAAGTCTTTTGAGCTTCGGCTTGGAAGAGGCTGAGATGGACTTGGATACCATGCTGATCAGATCCTCACTGTCGGCCCTGTCGATGATGCTGAAACCCCGGGCAAAACCTAGCCTGTCTTTCCAGGAGCGCAGGACTGAATTGGCGAACGAATGAAAGGTTCCCCCGGCCACTTCCCTGCAGCGGCGGTCGAGAAGACTTGTGGCGCGGGCGAGCATTTCCTGGGATGCCTTGCGGGTGAACGAGAGCAACAGGATTGACGAGGGCGCTGTCCCGTCTTCTACCAGGCGGGCAACCCTGTATGTCAAAGTACGGGTTTTGCCGCTGCCGGCCCCGGCGATCACGAGCAAGGGGCCCTTGTCGTGAACAACTGCTTCATATTGGGCCGGGTTGAGATGCTGCCGGTAGTCTATTTTATACTTGCCTCCGGATTGCATTTATCCTCACCCAGACTACTATATATAGTGCTTTTCAACTACTGCTTCCGGCTGATATTGTGGAAGATCAGTATTTACGGAGCAGGTTCTAGCAATTATCCCGGATTATGCACTTCAAATGCCTGAAAAGAAGCAATACAATTGAATTATTACGTAGTTAGCATGTATTTGTTCCTGCCTGTGCCTTCACCCAAAAGGTTAAGTTCAATCGGTGAAAGTCTTCAGGCATTTGAAGCCGCAAGGGGCTGGCGATTTTACCGAATCTGCTTTGTTGGAGGGCAGTTGAAGTACTATAGTACGTCTGCCTGCCCTGCGGCCTCGCATCTTCGGCAAACTCGCGAGCTGCAAAATCCGGGATTATGCTTTTTGAGAGTGTTTGTCAACTGTAATAGAAAGTCTTACAGGCGGTCACGGCGGCTGGAGTGCCCAAAGAATGTAAAAAAATCAGGTGGATGTGGCTTGAGAACTTGTTTGCCGGATGGCAAAGGAAAATCGGAGTAAGAACCCAACCTGACTTGGCGGATTTTATAGATGAAGAAAAAATAGATAGGAAAGATATGAAAAATTTGAAAATTTTACACCTTTTTATCTACGAAGGTATTGACTTTTACTGAGGGTTGTATTAGGGCAGAAAAGAAGAGGCGAATTTTCCAAGGAAATTAACTCATTAAGGAGGTAGAACAATGGCTAACGTCAAAACTCAGCTTGCATCGATTGCCAAGGCTCTGGTCGATCTTTCGAAGCGTGTCGAAAAGGTAAGCCAACAGGTGGAGAATTTGAAAGCGGCTCCCGCAAAGAAAGCCAAGAAAGCCCCGGCCAAGAAGAAAACGACTCCCAAGGCGACAGCTAAGAAAATGACCGTCCTGGACAGGGTTTACGATGTCATCAGGAGAAGCCGCAACGGTGCCAATATCGCCAAGCTCAGGGAAAAAACGCAACTTGAGTCCCGTCAGCTTTCCAATGCCCTTTACAAGCTCACCAAGAAGGGAAAAATCAAATCAAAATCCCGGGGCGTCTATATCAAATCCTAATGCCGGCCGGCAGATGTCTTCGCCGCAGACTTTCTTTGTCCCGTCTGCGGCGAAGCCTTTTTGCGGGAGTTCTCGTCAAGGAGAATCGTTCGACCCTGGATCACGGTAAATCCAGGCTTTCTTTTCGGATAACAAGCCAGTTGAAAACATTGCCCTTCGGACACGCGGTGTAGAGCTGTTGGAAACGCTCCTTCACTTTCCGGATTCTATGGCTTGAATTACAACCTGCCTCCGTCCCTGGGGAATATCGGCGGCGCTGTGAAGAACGCAGGCTTGCTTTTCCACCGGGCTGGGTTATTTTGTTTCCGTCTTTCGAAGCGGAAGTATCCACCGCTTGAGGAGTTATTCAGAGCATAGAACCCGGATTTTGCAGCTTGCAAGTTCGGCGAAGATGCGAGGCAAAGGGCAGACGTACTCTAGTACTTCAACTGCCAAACAACAGAGCAGATTCGGTAAAATCGCAAGCCCCTTGCGGCTTCAAAGACTTCATGATTTTTGCCGATTGAACTTTATCTTTCGGTTGCAGGTACCGGCGCAAACAAATACATGCTGGCTGTGCAATAATTCAGTGAAATTACTTTTGTCGGTATTTGAAGTGCATAATCCGGGTAGAAGACAGTCCCACAGGAGGACGAAAATGAGAAGATTTTTCAGTGGGCGATCGGTGCTGATCCTGATTGTCTTGCATGCTTTTGTTCTGCCTTTGGTAACCGGCTGCAGCCTGGCGCCGGGGACGGCCCGTCAGGTGCGATCGTCTCTTCAATGGCCTCATGAGGCAAGCGACCTGCAACCTGACCCGGCATTGGTCTTTGGCAGATTGCCCAATGGCTTCAGATACATACTTGCCCACAACGATCATCCCCTCCAGCGAGTGAGTATGCATTTGTACGTGGCGGCCGGGTCCCTGTACGAAACTGATGGGCAACAGGGTATCGCCCACTTGCTGGAGCATATGATGTTCAACGGTACTACCCATTTCCCGCCCGGTAAAATCGTCGAATTTTTCCAGCGGATCGGGATGCAGTTCGGGCCGGATGCAAACGCCCATACCGGTTTTGACCGTACGGTTTTCGATCTTGTCCTTCCCCGTGGAGATGTCAAAGGTATCCGGGAAGGACTCGTGGTCTTGCGTGACTACGCCGAAGGGGCCCTCTTGCTTGATGAAGAGATCAAAAAAGAGAGCAAGGTGGTTCTGGCGGAAAAGAGGACCCGTGATTCGGCCGGCTACAGGACATTCAAATCCAAGTTGGCCTTCGAGTTTGCCGGAACCCTGGTGGCCGAAAGGCTTCCCATCGGTAAAGAGCAAGTAATACAGAATGCAGACAGGAAGTTGCTCAAGCAGTTCTATGATACGTGGTACCGCCCGGAAAGGATGGTTTTGGTGGCGGTCGGAGACTTTGATGTCAAACAGGTCGAAAGACTTGTCCGGCGGTTTTTTGCTCGCCTTGAAGGACGGGCCCCGGCCCTTCCGGAACCGGAGCCGGGCCGGGTTCGGCACCATGGCCTGGAGATTTTTTACCACCATGAACCCGAAGAAGGAGAGACTTCCATCAGCATAGAGACCATCGTCAACCTCGATAAACACCAAGACAACGTCCGGGCAAGGAGGGACAACTTGCTGCGCAGCCTGGCGGCATGGATCATCGACCGCCGGCTGCAGGACAGACTCAACCGGCCCCAGGCGGTTTTTACCGAGGGCTGGATGGCCGACTATCCTTTTCTGAAAAGGTACCGCATGGCGGAAATAGGAGTCCAGTGCGACCCCCAAAAATGGGAAGCGGCTCTGGCGGAGCTGGAACAGACCTTGCGGGGAGCAATTAAATTCGGAGTTAGGGCGGAAGAGTTGGCAAGGGCCAAAAAGCACTGGCAAGCCGTCCTGGACGAGGCTGTCAAGATGTCCCCCACCCGCAAGAGCCGTCAGTGGGCCCGGCAAATTCTGAGAGCCTTGGGCGAGGACAGGGTGATTTTATCTCCCCTCCAGGAGCGCGATTTGTTGGCCCCCATGATTGCTGAAGTCCGGGTAGAGGATGTCAACCAAGCCCTGAGAAAAATGTGGGCGGCCGACCACAGGCTGGTTGCCGTGACCGGGAACCTTGACCTTGGCCGGATGGGACAAGCTCGGCAAAAGATAGCCGCCGTATGGCAAGAGAGTAATAAAAGGCCGGTGAAACCTGTCGGGCAAAAGAGCAGCGCCGTTTTCCCATACCTGAAATTTTCACCGGCGGCGGCGATAGTTGCACAAAAACAGGTCCGGGATCTTGGCCTGGTGCAGATCGCATTGTCCAACGGGGTGCGCCTTAATCTCAAAAAGACCGCTTACGATGCCGGAACCGTTTTGATCAACGTCGCTTTCGGACAGGGACAGGCCGGTCAACCGCAGGAGTCACCCGGGCTGGCGCGTTTGGCAGAAGAAGTAATCAATGAATCCGGCTTTGGTTCCATGGACAAGCAGACACTGGCAAGGGCGCTGGCAGGCAAGACGGCTGATTTCAGTTTCGAGGTCAAGGAAGACCATTTCCTGTTATCCGGTCGTGCCGCGGCCGATGAAGCCGAGCTGTTGTGCCAGCTTATGGCAACCTTTTTCCTGGACCCGGGATTCCGCAAGCAGGCCTACAACCTTGCCATGCAGCGCTACAGGCTTCGGCTGCAGCGCCTGGCAACGACTCCCGAAGGGCAGATGCTTTTGAAGGGCCGCCGGTTTTTGGCAGGCGGTGACAGCCGTTTCGGGCTGCCGGCCTGGGAAGCTTTCAGCCGGCTCAGGCTCGAGGATGTGGAGAGATGGCTGAGGCCGGCCATCTCCGGCCGGACCCTGGAAGTATCGATTGCAGGTGATTTTGAGCCCGGTAAGATGGCAATCCTGGCCCGCCGCTGTTTCGGGGCCCTGCCGGCCAGGCATTCATCGGCCCCGATGCCCCGCAAAGGACCCTTGTTCCCATGCGGACGGCGGCTTACGGTGAAGGTTCCGAGCCGGATTCCCAAGGCCCTGGTGGTGGTCGCATACCCTACCGCCGATTTTTGGAATATCGGCCGTACGCGGCGCCTGTCGTTATTGGCAGAGGTGTTTTCGGAGCGATTGAGGGTGAAAATCAGGGAACAGCTCGGGGTTTCCTATTCACCGGTAGCCTTCAACCGCTCTTTCCGGGCCTATCGAGGATACGGTCTGTTGCAGGCATTCGTCCAGGTGGCTCCCGACCAGGCCGAAAAGGTTGCCGCGGCAGTCAAGAAGATCGCCGCTGACCTGGCCGCCAAGGGCATTAGCGCCGATGAGCTGCGCAGGGTCAGGGATCCGGTGCTCAACAGCATTCGTGATATGCGCCAGAGCAATTCTTATTGGCTCGACTCGGTACTTACCGGCTGCACCCGTTACCCTCAGCAGCTTGAGTGGAGCCGCACCATAGAAACCGATTAT
>JALVRI010000419.1 GCA_027031325.1 Desulfobacteraceae bacterium | reverse complement strand
GTCCAGGTCAACCTGGCGTTGACCATGCTGAAAACCGCCATCCAGGCCGCTGACCAGGCGGGCATGCCCATGAAACCGAACCAGGTCTTATGGGCTCCCAACAAGGGGCGTCCGTCGCGCCAGAGACGATCTGCGTCCATGGGACGGTTGAAGCGCCTGACCGCAGGCAAACGCACCCACAGCATGTTGCAGACAGCGGCCAGCACGATGGGCAGAAGGATCCAAAAATAGGCGGCAAGATCATTCAAGGCTCAATCTCCGGAGCTATTTCCCAAGTCCAAGCCAAAGCAGACTGAGGCCCAGGGCAACCAGGATCAAGAAAAAGTAGCCCTTGCGAGAAGGTTTGCTCATCGGCACGTCCAGCACAAACGCCACGGACATGCCCGCCATGACAAGCCGCAAGCCGGCCCGCAAGTACGCTCCGCCAACCAGCCTGTCCAGAAGGAATGCCAGGGGAAAGACCAGGGCGGCATAGGTCACCGGCAGGCCACGGTAGGTTCCCGACCGCAGTTTTCCGTAATGTTTCAGGGTGTTGAATGTTGCCAGGCGCATGGCTGCCGCCGAGACGTAAATTGCGAGCAAGGGATAGTCCCACCCGGAGTCAAGGCCCAGCTGAAAACAACAGACAGCCGGAGTCACCCCGAAAGATACCAGGTCGACCAGGGAATCTATTTGAGTGCCGAAAATCTTTTCAGCGGCCGACGATCTTCTTCGCCTGGCCAGGGGGCCGTCCAGCAAATCACATACTCCCGACCAGATCAGCATCACCGACGCCAGGTCGATCCGCCCCCTCAAGGCCCAGTACCAGGCCCCGACAGAAAGCCAAAGGCCGGTGAAGGTCACAGCCCCGGCAAGATTGTATGTTCCCAACAGCATCTGATTTTCCTTTCCCGCTCACCTGCCTGCCTGTCTTCGGCGACCGCCGCGCCCGCATGCTGAAAAACAGCTTGCCGGCGCCCACATGACCCAAAAATTCATCACTCCGAACAGACGGAACCGCCGTCGGCCCGGGGAAACTTTCCAAGCCAACCCCCGGCTGCCTTATCCCAGGAAGCCTACCATCCGTGCCGCAAGCGGCATGATGAAGGCCAGAAAGCCCCGCACATAAAGTGCCCGGGCAGTCGTTTTTCCCGGATTGCGCCACAGGCGCCGCAACCAGGCCGCCAGCCAGATGCCCGAAAGCGACAAGGCCAGGGTCATTATCCAGTCCGGATGAATCAAAAGGGAAACAAAGGCCATGGCAAAGGCAGCCCCGTAACAGACTATCCCGATTCCGGCCGCCAGGCGCAGTTTTTCAGCCGGAGCGTTGGATTGTTCCACCATGTCTCCAATGCCGTGGCAAAAATCGTGTCCGGTTGCCGCCAGCCAGCCGAAAGCCCCCAGGCAAAGCAATCCGGGGGAGGTGAACCGGCCGCCAATTATCAAGAGGCCGAAAACCAGATTTATCCAAAAAGGTTGAACCAGGGGAGCTATCCTGGCCTTGAAAACAAAAAAAGGAATATATATCCCGGCCAGGATTGCAGTTTGGCCGGACCTGTCGCTTGCCAGCTCCAGGACGGCTGCTGCCAGAACGCAGGCCCCGGCCAGCCGGCCAAGCCGTCTGGAAGTTACCTTTCCCCGGGACAGGGTCCGCCGGGGATGCCAAATCCTGTCCTTTTCAAGATCGTAAAGATCATCGACAATACGCAGCACCAGCAGTACCAGCCAGGCATGAACCACCCTGGCCGCCAGGCGGCCCGGCCCGGCGGGATGATCCACGCAGCCGGACAGGGCCAGGATTGCGGCCAGGGGAAAGGTGACCAGGGGTGGAAAGCGCTCCCTGATCCAGGCCTGCAAGCCGTGGGCGGCATCGGGGTCGACCCGTTTCTCATTCATTTTCGACTGTCACCTTTCCGGTGTCACCATCGAGGCGGACGAGCTGGCCGCTGAAGATTCGCTCGCAGGCCTTTTCGATGCCGGCCACCGCCGGGATACCAAACTCCCGGGCCACGATGGCGCCGTGGGAAAGGACCCCACCCCTTTCCAGGATAAGCCCCCCGGCCAGAGAAAAAAGAGGGGTCCAGCCCGGATCGGTAGCGTAGGTGACAAGGACCTCACCCCGGCCCAGAAGATGACCTTCGGATGGATCTACGATAACCCGGGCAGCAGCCCGCACCTTTCCGCCGGAAACCGGTGTGCCGAGCAGGGCGCCTTCATCCTGGCTATCTGCCTTTCGGCGCCGGGATGGTTGCCAGGCCTTGGCCTTGGGGGCAAGGAAGAACTCGGGCGGGCGCTCATGTTGCCAGCGATCGAAGGCGTCTTTGCGCACCTTGATGATGTGCGCCAGGGTTTCCGGCAGGGGATAGGCCCCTTCCACAAGATCAAGGATTTCAGACAATCTCAGGTAAAATACGTCCCCGTCGGCATCAATCAGGCCCAGGGAAACCATCTTTTGCCCCAAGGCCAGGATCACCGGCCTCATCTCGCCGAAAAGGAGGCTTTGAAGCAGCCGGCCCCTTTCGCGTAAACGTACCGCCTGGCCTGCCTTCCGGATGACAAGATTCAGGATCCTTCGGCGCAGGGGAGGCAGTCCGGCCAGAACCCGGTGACGCATGTTTTGTGCCCGCAAGCAGGTTGCCTTAAGGCTGGCGATAGGATCGCCGTCCAGGTTGCTCCCGTACTGGGCTACAAGTTTCCAGAAGAGGGAGTGTTTTTCGCGAAATGTAGGCATGACCACCATGCAATCAAGGTAACAGCGGCTGCCGAAGCGGTCCATGAATTCATCCAGCAACCGTCGGGCTTCGGCCGGCAGGCTTTCTTCCAGCCTTTGGAATTGCTCCCGGGCCAAAAGCCCGGCCAGGGCAGGCTCGTTCAGGACCAAACGCGCCATTTGCCAGATCAACAGTGACGGCTGGATGCTGGTGACTTGCTGTCCGGCAAGCAGCTCGGCGGTCGCCTTGTCGGCCGACATATCCAGCCAGCGTTCGGCCAGCACTCCCAGCAGACCGGGAAAGATCATCACCAGCAGGTCGGCCACGGCCGCCGCGCTCCAGATCTTGCCTACGATCTGAAGCCTTTGCTCGAGCTGTCTTGCAAGGGCCTCGGCCGGCATGCTTTCCGGCTCCTGGCTGCGCCAGTCTTTCTGGAGGCGGGAAAAAGTCCTTTCCAGCCTGGCCAGGCGGGTTTCGGCACTGGTTATCACCTTCAGCAAGCGCGGCAGAAAACCAGTCCAATTGAACCAGCGCCGCAAGGGACTTGCCCCGGCCGCAAGGTTTTCCGGAACAGGCGGACGATAGGCAACGTACTGTCCAATGTAGCGATCCAGGAAACGGGTCAGCCAGTTGCTGAAAGGAAATGACTGCAAAACAGCGTACCAGTTGTCGATGCAGTAGTAGATGCGTTGGCCCTGCAGCCCGATCAGGTGGTCGATGATCCGTCGCTGCCGCCCGAGTTTATCCGGATGCCAACCGAAAACGGGCAGGATCGAGCCCATGTAAGCGGTGTAAAACCGCCGTACAAGGGACCATGCCAGGGGAGTTATGGGATGGGGAAAATTTTCGGCCAGGTTGACATCTGTCCAGGCCACGGGCCGGCCGGAGGCTATGCCGGTCACGGGCCGGGCTTGCAAGACGTAGAATCTGCCTTCGGCCACCGCCCATTCCATGTCGGCCGGGAAATTCAGCATGCTTTCAGCCGCGAGCCCCCAGCGATGGGCGGCCTTGCCCACCTGGGCCGGGAGCCCTGAATCGTTGTCGAGGATACGCCCGGTTTTCCTTGCGATCCGGCAGCGCCTGGGTTCCAGACGCCCTTCCACAAGGCGGTCTCCCAGGCCATGGGTCCACTCCAATACCAGCTTGTCGGCACCGCCTTTTAGCGGATCGATGGTAAAAACGACTCCTGCCATCTCGGCCTCTATTTGGCGCTGAACAACCACGGCCACGGGCTTTTTCCCGGCCAGGGATTTGCGCCGGCGATAGGCCCTCAAAGGGCTTGAAAACCAGGC
>JALVRI010000418.1 GCA_027031325.1 Desulfobacteraceae bacterium | reverse complement strand
GTCCAGAGACGCAAGGTTGTCTTCCAGGGCTTGACTTCCGATTCGGTTGTTTTGCGTGCCGCTGATGTAAAGCTGCCTTCCACGACGGCCGAAGTGATCACGGTTGATTTCAGGAAAGCCGGGGTCAAGTCCGCCGATCACGCCTTGGCCTCCTTGGCCAGCCTGGCCGCGCGGGATCTGGTCTTGAACAGATCCATGCTGAAAGCGGCCATCGAGTACCGTTTTGAAGGTTCGATTCGCCAGGCAGCCCTGACTGTCGCCGGGAACATGGCAAAAAGGGTTTGATTGAGAAATTTTTTCGCCAATACTAACAAAGTCTTCCCATTGTTGGGTTGCCTTTTTCCCAGGCCGACTTTTCAGTTGTTGAAATAGATTTATATTCAGGATGGTTATAGCTTACCCCAGTTTGGCATCAAAATTGTATCCTTTCTTTTGAAAACCGGGTCCGGCCATAGTCCGTCACGGGCAGGCCCGGCTGAACTCGAACGTAAAAATTATCACGCCCGATGGAGCCTTGTAAAAGCCGGGTTGAGTTTTCGGCTGCAGCATGACGCCAAGATTCCCGATTTTCGGGGTTCATCGGGCACGGAGTCCAGAAAAGGCCGAACTCCGGGAAACCGGGGGGCGGAAAGCCGCGGATCCAATCCGGCTGGTTGAAACCCGTGAAATGTGGCCTCCTGGGGGCTTTTGCCCGGACAGGACGGTGCCAGAGGGGGCAACAACCTCCGTTTTGGACAGCCGGGCTGCCTGGCAGACCGTTTCAGCTCCATCAAGGGGGGACAGCCGGGTGGCTTCCCCCCCTTGTGGGTTGGAGAATATGATACGATGGGTTTTGGAAGTCCACTGAGCAGCGCGGTTGATGATTGTTGCCTTACGGACGTGGTGGAAGTCGACCATCTCCAGCGATTGCAAGATGCCTTCGCCCGGACAAACGGGGTGTCGTCCATAATCAGGGACCTTGAAGGCAGGCCGATCACCCGTCCCAGCCTCCTCAACGAGGCCTGCCGGATGGTTCGCGACACTTCCAGGGGCCGGGAGGACTGTTATGCCCACCTTCAAAAACTGTCGGCGGCCTTGAGTTCAAGTATGCTGCCCGCCTACGGCCGTTGCCGTCACCTGGGATTGATGCATGCCGGTATGCCGATAGTGGTTAAAGGCCGTCACTTGGCAACCTGGTGGATCAGTCAAAAAACCCGGGGGACATCCAATTTCGGGGATCTGAACAAGTATGCGGGCCTGATCGGGATCGAGGCTGCAAAGTTGAGACGGGCCTATTTCCGGATGCCGGTCGGGGATCAGGATGCTCTCGAGGTCGAAATCGAAAGATTGTGGAACATGGTCAACGACATAATCTCCAAAGCTTACAGGGAATCCGGCCTCCGTAACGCGCATGTATGCCATGATAGCTTGGAATTACTGGAAAATATTAGTAGTCAGTGCAATGATTCAAGTGGCACGGACGGTTTGCCGTATTTGCGGGTGGGATCAAACTCGCAGCCGGGGATCGAGGAGCAACTGCTGCGCAAGACAGCCTTGCTGGATGCCATCAACCAGGTTTTCCAGTTCGCCCTGGCAGAAATCAGTGATGTTGAATTGGCCGCCCGCTGCCTGAAGGTTGCCTGTCGGCTGACATCCAGCAGGGCCGGGATGATAATGGACAAGGAGTCCGGCGGTAAGTGGAGGATCCTGGCTGATATGGACGAGGCATCGCCCGCCGCAAACCGCTACGGATCGCGGCTGGCCGCTTCCGCAAGTCCGGCCGAATTCCATCCGGCCTTGCGGCAGGCAATCGAAAGCGGCGGTCAGGTGCTGGAAAATAAGCTCCGGCGCCTGCCATGGCCGGATTCAAGGCGCAGCCGACGGGTTTCCAGCCTGCTGGGAGTGTGTCTGGGAAAAGGGGGACGGCCTTTCGGTTTGCTGGTTATGGCCGACAAGGCAGGCGGATACAGGGTTGCGGACGAAACGGACATGGTTTCCCTGGCTTCGGCCATAGCCCAGGCCCTGCTGCGTAAGCGGGCCGAGACCGCCCTGGCCCGCAGCGAGCGGCGCTTGACCTTGGCGTTGACGGCGGCCAACGAAGGGTTGTGGGACTTGGATCTTAGGGCCGGCAAGATGTACTATAGCCTCAAGTGCTATGACCTTTTGGGTTACCCGCCCGGCAGCCTGGGAGAAGACCCCCGGGCCTGGCAGGCTCTGGTCCATCCCGAGGACAGGCGAATTGTCGAGCGCTATCGGGTCGCCGGAGGCGGGGCCGAAAAGCAGATAAAGATCGATGTCCGCATGCGCACCGCCGGAGGCCACTGGCGCTGGATGCGGATAAGGGGCAAGATCCTAAAAGAGAGCGGCAGCGGGCGGCCGGTGCGCGTGATCGGAACCATAAGTGATATTCACGCCTACATGGAGACCCAGGCGGCCCTGGAAATAGCCAATTCAAAGCTGCAGCAGCTTGCGTCCCGGGACGATTTGACCGGAATCGGCAACCGGCGCCGGTTCGACAGGCATCTGGTGCGCCAGTGGCGGCGCTGCAGGCGGGACAAGGTGCCATTGAGCCTCATAATTTGTGATATCGATCATTTCAAATTGTATAACGATACTTATGGCCATATCCAGGGAGACTATACTCTCAAGGCCGTGGCCCAGGCCATCGACGCCACCCTTAAGCGGCCCACCGACCTGGTGGCACGTTTCGGCGGCGAAGAATTCGCAGTCATTCTCCCCTCCACAGGCCTTGGCGGGGCCCAGGCCCTGGCAGGAGAGATCAAGGCCGCTGTCGAACAACTGGCCATAACCCACAAGAAATCCGGCATCGCACCCCACGTCACAATCAGCCTGGGAGTTGCCGCCACGGTACCGCGGGCCGGATTGTTGCCCCACCACCTGGTCAAGGCTGCCGATATGGCTTTGTACGAGGCCAAGGCGGGCGGACGCAACACAATTCGAATCGCGGTCAAGGTTGAACCCGGATTATGCACTTAAAATGCCGGCATAAAGCAATTTGATTGAATTATTGGGAAGTCAGCATGTATTTGTTGCCGCCCGTAGCTTCACCGGCAAGGTGAAGTTCGATCTTGTATCTTCGGCATACAAGCCGGCTGCCAAATCCCGGCCGAAGGCAACCAGCCCTGGTGAGAAACTCTCTTTCCGGCCCGGCAGGAGGCCAAGTTGACAGCCACGGCCGCAAGCGCCGGATCCGGTCGGCTTGACAGCGGCCCGGGACTGATTTATCTAGCAGATATTGCAAGGCATGCGGATTTTTCAAGCGATAGAAATCCATTTACTCTCACCCACATAAAGTAAATTCATTAACAGATGGATTCTGAGGCGCGCATCCTCGAGTACTTGATACAAAAGAGCGGATTGTTCGGCCGCCAGATCCTGCGCATGGCCCGCAAGTTGCATTTCTGGCAGGTTAACTTGCAGGAAGCCGGCCGGCACCGGCGTTATAGACGGCATCTTGCCAGGGCAGTGGTGGGATTGATTTCCCTGGTTTTCACATACTACGTGGGGGGATCCTTAACCCGCAGCGACCAGAAGACCCTGGCCCGTCTGAGGGGTATGCCCGTAGGTCAGGCCTACCGGCTGACCCTCCTCAATGCTCTTTGTTGCGGCCTTCCCTGCGCCGCTGGATACTTCCTGGTGGGCGAAGGTTTCCGCCTCGTAAGTGGATTGCATTCCTATGTGGAGCTACCGTCGCTCTTGGCCCGTAACTTTTCGTTGGCTCTGGGCGTTGCCAGTCTCCTGGTGGATCTTTTCAGGGCCTGGGACGCTGCCTTTAACCGCCGCTGTTGGGCTCCCCTGGGCATATTCCCCCTGGTTCTGAATCTGCCCACCTATCTCAAGACCAGGATCAATGCCTTGAAACCCGGGGCGCTTGTCCGCCAGTCGCCGCCCGGCGACTCCGGGTTGGGGCGGGCTTCGGTGCGGCTGGTCGATGCAGCCAAGCCCAAGTGACCCTAGGATTTTTCGGTCGCGGTTTTCAATGCCTT
>JALVRI010000417.1 GCA_027031325.1 Desulfobacteraceae bacterium | reverse complement strand
AGACCACGAAACCGTCGTAAACCGCCCGGTAGGTAAAATCGTTGACCAGCAAGTCGATCCGCATCCTGGGACTGATGCCGAAAACAGTTGCCAGGCGCAGGGTTATGGCCTTACCGGAATCCAGGAGAGCCTTTTCGATCTCCACTTTCAGCCGCCCGTAGAGTGAAATCGGGTTGAGGGGTGTTTCCTCGGTGCAGTACACTCCCTTGCGGCCTATCCCGTAACCGCTGTTGGTGGTTGGGAAAACGATGACCTGGTCGCTTCCCGCATGGTCGATGATGGTTTTGACGGCCTCGAAATTCACCGCCCGGGCCTCGTCCGGCCGCAAGTCGCACAAGGGAGCACCCACCAGGCAGGCAAGGGGCAGGATGACGTCGTGTTCTGACAGCAGGCGGCGCATCAGCTGCCGGTCGCGCACGTCGCCCCTGATTATTTCCAGGCCCGGTTCGTGGCAGCAGTCCAGCAGCGAAGACTGGCCGTACATGAAATTGTCCAACACCGTAACCTTCCAATTGCGCCGCAACAAAGCCGGCACCAAGACTGAACCTATGTATCCGGCTCCGCCTGTCACCAGGATTCTCATTGATTCATTCTCCTTAAATCAAGCAGCGTTACGACATTTGCCGGCAGCTTCCAGGATCGCCTCTGCCAGGCTGCCGTTGTCGATCCCCGCCATGGTCTTCAATCTTTCGCGCCGGCCGTAGGCATACAGGTGGTGGTCGTCGATTCCCATCCGGCGCAGCCTCGTTTTGAGTCCGTAATCGACCACAACCTCGGCTACCAGGGACCCCAGGCCTCCGTTGAGGGTGTGTTCTTCCAGGGTAAGGATAAAGTCGAACCGGCTCAGGACTTCGGCAAGGGGCTTTTGGGCCAGGGGCTTGATCCGGAACAGGTCCACGACTGCAAGCTCGATTCCCCTGTCAGCCGATTGGGCCGCAACATCCAGGGCCTGGCGTACCAGCGCTCCGGTAGTCACAAGGCAGATTCGGGCCGGGCCGCCGAAAACGCGAAAACCGTTTTCTTTCTCGGCGGCAGAAAGCTTTCCGAGGTTGGGGAAATCGCCCCGGTCCAGCCGGCAATATACAGGCCCCCCGGCCGCCAGGGCCATTTCGGCCGTCATTGCCACCATCCGGTCATCGCTGGGGCTATAGATCGTCATCGCGCCCATGGCCCGCATCAGGGCCAAATCTTCGGTGCAGTGATGGGTCGGCCCGTCTACGCCGTAGGCATAGCCCGGTCCAACTGCAACCAGTGTTACCGGAAGCCCCATTGTGCAAAGATCGAGCTTGATCTGCTCCAGGCAGCGCAGGGTAATGAAAGAGGCAATGCTGTAGACTATCACTTGCTTGCCTTCTTTTGCCAGGCCGGCAGCCACGGAGATGGCGTTTTGCTCACTGATCCCGGCATTTATGAACTGCTCCGGCAAGTCGCTCCGGAACCTGTCCAGGCTGGGTGCCCCGTATTCGCAGGACAAAAATACGATCCGCCGGTCATCGACGGCTCGCCGGTAAATGGTGCTGATAAACCGGTCACGCATGTCCATCGGGCCCCCCTCCTTCCACCTGCCGGCGGGCTTCGGCAATAAGTGACGGATCATCCAGGGATCGCACGTGCCAGATGGGATCGTTTTCCATGAAATCGATACCCTTTGCCTTGACGGTGTGGGCAATCAACATCCGGGGTGCCGGGTGCCGGCTTGCACCCAGATCCTCCAGGCACTGAAGCAGACGGCCCGGATCGTGGCCGTCACACTCGGCCACCTGCCAACCGAAGGCCCGCCACTTGTCAGCCAGCGGATCCAGGCTGGTATAGTTTTCAGTAAAGTCCAGCGATCCGATCCGGTTGCGGTCGACTATGGCCAGTAAATTGTCGAGCTTGTGACAGGATGCCAGCAGGGCCGCCTCCCAAACGGCACCCTCGGTGCACTCGGCATCGCCCATGAGCACAACGTGCTTTCTTTCCGAGCGGTCACTCCGGGCCGCCAGGGCCATTCCAACGGCCATTCCGAGCCCATGTCCAAGTGCCCCGGTACTTACCTCGACCCCGGGCAGCTTGTGGTCGGGATGGCCTCCCAGGCGGCATAGCCCCCGGCGATACTGCTCATCCAGCCAGCCGGAGGGGAAAAATCCAAGATCCGCCAGGACGGCGTAATAGGCCGCCTCGGCATGGCCTTTGCTCAACACGAAGCGATCTCTCCCGTTCCAGCCGGGCCTGCGCGGATCGAACTTCAGCAGGCCGCCGTAATACAGGCAGACCAAAATCTCGATGCAGGAAAAGGATGATGCCAGGTGCCCTCCCCTGGCGATACACATCTCCAGGATTACCTTGCGCAACCTACGGGCCTTGGCGCATAATTCCTTGGCATTCAACTTTTCGGGCATGGTCCGTCTATTCTTCGTTGGAGTAATGAATAAGGGTTGCCCCCTGGGTTTCGAACCTGAAAGGCACCTGGAGATATCCTTCCAAGGCCTGTTGCAACCGCCTTCGTTTTTCGGGAGGCACAAAGAAGATCATGAAACCGGCTCCCCCGGCTCCCAGCAATTTGCCCCCTACGGCCCCGTTATCCAAAGCTTTTTGGTAAATCCGATCGATGGTGGGATTGGATATCTTGTCAGCCAGTCTTTGCTTGAGCCTCCAGCTGCGGTTCAGCAAGCGTCCGAACTCCAGGATCGGGACCGATCCGCTCAATATTTCCACCGCCTGGTCGACCATTTGCCGCATCTGGAGCAAAACCTCTTCCCGGCGTTCCACCTGCCCTATGATTTCACCGGCAATCTCGGTGGAAAGCCGGCTGGTACCCGTGTAGAGCATTAAAAGGTGGCTCTCCAGTTCCCTGATCCTTGCCTGTGGCAGGGTTATGGGCTCGGCCTTGATGGAACCGTCGGGATTGAAACGGAAGATGTTGAACCCCCCGTAGGCGGCAGCCATCTGGTCCTGGGAACCGACGTTTTCCTTGAGGACGTTCTGTTCGAAATCTATCGCCGCCATGGCCAGCTGGTGCTTGTCCAGCATTCGTCCCTTCAGGGCCGTGATGGCTTTTATCAGCCCGACGGCAAAAGCCGAGCTTGATCCCATACCGGCCCTTGCCGGCAGATCGCCCTGGTGGTGGATTTCCAATCCCATCTCACCGTTTACCCCAAGGTAGCGTAAACCTTCCCTGACCGCAGGATGAAGAATTTCACTTATGGTCGCCACATTTTCAATGTGCGACCACACCACCCGGTATTTGTGATCGAAAAAGCGCGGCAGGACACGGCAGCTGATATAACAATACTTGTCGATGGTGGTGGAAAGAACCGCTCCGCCGTGTTTGCGGTACCAGGCCGGATAGTCGGTTCCCCCTCCGAAAAATGAAACCCGGTATGGTGTCTTGGAAATGATCATTTTTTACGGTCCGTCAGTATTGGATGAAAACAATCGGCCGTTGTTTACGGAAAAAGCCGGCCCGGCCTCCTTCCAATAGCTTGGGGGGCTGAAAAATTTGCTTGCCCCCAGGTAGTCTTCAGGCGTTCCGATGTCTATGAAACGTCCCCCGGCCTGAAAGGCATAAAGCTTTTTCCCCACCAACGAAGGCAACAGGTCATACTCGATGGAAAGCGGCCCCGTGGAGACAAGACCTTTTAGTATCCGCCTTTGAAAAAGGTAGATTCCGCCGTTTATCCAACCGGCCATGCCCGGGCGGGATTTTTCGCCAAACTCTTTCACCTGTCCGCTGGAATCGAAAACAACCGTTCCGTAGCGTCCGCTGTCAGGCCGGTAAACTGTGACCAAGGAAGCCTCGGCCTTTTGCCGAAGATGCCAACCCAAGAATTCGTCCAGATCCAGGTCACAAAAAGAATCCCCGTTCAATACCAGGAGCCGGGCGCCGTCCAGCCTCGGCATGGCCAGGGCCAGGGCGCCGGCCGTTCCCCGGGGTTCGTCTTCCCTGCAGTAAGACAGGCTGAGACGGCCGTAACCGGAGCCGTAAAAAGACTCAATTCGATCTCC
>JALVRI010000416.1 GCA_027031325.1 Desulfobacteraceae bacterium | reverse complement strand
TTATAATAGGTTTCACTGATTTTTCTGCAAATCGTTAAAAGAGGAAGGACGGTTTACCCATGAAACTTGCGATTTCCGGCAAAGGCGGGGTGGGGAAGACTACTTTTGCGGCCATGCTGGCCCGTGCTCTGAGCGACCAGGGCAAGAAGGTGCTGGCCATCGATGCGGACCCGGACGCAAACCTGGCAGCAGCCCTGGGGATAGCCGATGCCGACAGGATAACCCCCATTGCCGAGATGAAGGATATGATCTTTGAACGCACCGGTGCCCGGCCGGGCAGCATCGGCGGTTTTTTCAAACTCAACCCCAAGGTGGATGATTTGCCCGACACCCTGTCGGTGACAAAGGACAACATAAAGCTGATGCGCCTTGGAAGCGTCAAGAAGGGCGGCGGCGGTTGCCTGTGCCCCGAAAGCACCCTCCTCAAGGCCCTGGTGATGCACATCGTGTTGGCCAGGGACGAGGTGGTGGTAATGGACATGGAAGCCGGCATCGAACACCTGGGGCGGGCCACGGCATCGGCCGTCGACAAGCTGATCGTGGTGGTGGAGCCGGGACGCCGGAGCATCGACACCGCCCGTCATATCCGTCGCCTGGCCTCCGAGATCAGGCTGGAAAACCTGGCGGTGGTAGGCAACAAGATCCGTTCATCCCAGGACGAGGATTTTCTGCGCCGGCACCTGGCCGACTTCGAGTTCCTCGGTTTCCTGCCATACGACAACGCCTTGATAGAGGCCGACCTGGAGGGCCGCTCACCGTATGATTCCGCCGACCAGGCCCGCCGGCGGGTCGAGGCCATGATCGAAAAGCTGTAAATGGAGTCAAATCTAGGGCCTGCAAAGGAGATGCTTAATTTTTGAAAAAATTTAACAAAGTAGCTTGTGTGATCGGAAACGGCGGCTTGATGGGCCTGGAAGAGACCTTCAGAACCTGTGCCGGGGAGCTGTTATCCTGATGGTCCGTTCCAAAGGGAGATCTTACAAGCGCCGGGGCAAGAATGGTGGCCGGCGCGGTTCTTCCAAGCCGACCCTGGTGCGCCTGAAGCCCGGTGCCGATCCGCGTTTGAAAAAGGTTTTCGCCCGCATCGGCAAACCCGAGGCATCCGAGTTCGTACCGGATCCTTTCCAGAGCGAGGCTCTTGAGGCGGTACCGGATTCAGATTGCCTGGTTACCGCGCCCACCGGAGCCGGAAAGACCTGGATTGCCCAGCAGGCCATTGCCAGGGTGCTGGAAAAAGGGGGCCGGAGCTGGTACGCGACCCCTCTCAAGGCCCTTAGCAACGCCAAGCTGGAAGAGTTTGCCGCTGCCTTCGGGCCGGCCAAGGTAGGGATACTAACCGGTGATCGCAAGGAAAACCCGGATGCACCGGTGATCGTAGGAACCACCGAGATCCTGCGCAACCAGCTTTACGATGCCATGCACCAGGGCCGGATGCTGGATACCGATTTCGTGGTTCTGGACGAGGCTCACTACCTGGGAGATCAGGACCGGGGAGTGGTCTGGGAAGAGACCATGATTTACCTGCCACAGCGTATTGCCTTGCTGCTGCTTTCGGCTACCATCGGCAATGCCGGCCAGATAGCAGCCTGGCTGGAGGCCATCCGCGGGCGGCCGTGCAAGCTCGTGCGGGCCGGCAAGAGGCCGGTGCCGCTTTACCCGCTTTTTCTGCATCCTGCCGGGACCCTGATGCCCTTGATGGTAAAAAGCGGCCGGGGCCGAGCGCGGCTCTACAAGAAAGTGGCCGATTGTCTGGCCGGTCGCCGGCCGCCGGCCCTGGTTCCCGGCAACCGCTTGCCGCCGTTTGGCCAGATCCTGAAAATTTTACGCAAGTACGACCTGTTGCCGGCAATATTCTTTTTGAAATCACGGGCCGACTGCGACAATGCCCTCAACCTTTGCCTGGAAAACCAGATCGACGATCCGGACAGGGTGGCCGCCATCTCGGAAAAAATGGACGAGCTGGCCCGCCGTTTCCCACATGTTGCCCGCCACCGCCAGCGTTGGGCCCTCGAACAGCTTGGGGTGGGGGCCCACCACAGCGGCCAGCTTCCGGCCTGGAAACAGGTCCTTGAAACCATGATGAGCGAAGGGATGCTGGATGCCATTTTCGCCACCTCGACCGTGGCGGCCGGGGTCGATTTTCCGGCGCGCACGGTGGCCTTTCTCAACTCGGATCGTTTCAACGGTACCGAGTTTGTCAGTCTCGATGCCACCCAGCTCCAGCAGATGACCGGCCGGGCAGGCCGCCGGGGAAGGGACCGGGTCGGTTTCGCCCTGGTTGTTCCCGGAAAATACATGGACGTGCGCCAGGTCGCCCGCTTGCTGGGCAAAAAACCGACCCCGGTCTTCAGCCAGATCAGGATCAATTTTTCCATGGTCCTCAACCTGCTTCTTTCCCACAGCCCGGACCAGGTGGCCCAGTTGCTGCGGCGTTCATTCGTCGCCTTTGCCAGCCAGGACCGGGACCGCGGATTGGACCTGGAAACGGTTCATGCCAACCTCCTGGAAGATTTCAGCCGTCACCTCCATTTTCTCAAAGTAACCGGTTTCGTGGACGAAAGGGACAAGCTGACCGAAGACGGCCAGTGGGCCGCCCAGTTGCGGATCGATCAGCCCCTGCTGGTGGCGGAAGCCTTGCGCCTCAAGATCTTTCCGGCCCAAAGCCCGGTCCAGGCCGCGGCGGTTATGGCCGCCATGGTCAACGACAAGGAGACCGATGAGCACCTTGACAAACAGCAGGTACCCAAGAAACTGCGGGCGGCCATGAAAAGGATGGAACGCGGCCTTGCCGGCCTTTCCAAACACATGACTGCGGCCGGGTTCCAGGTGCGTCCCCTGTATCTCAAGCCGGCGGCGGCTGTTTTTGCCTGGGCCGTGGGAAATCCCTGGCAGAGGGTGGTTGCTGCCAGCCAGATGGCGGAAGGCGACCTGGCCATGCTGATTTTACGCACGGCCGACAACCTCCGCCATGTGCGGGCCCTGGGAAAGTACTTTCCCAGGGAAGCGTCCGCCGCGGCCAAGGCCATAGACATGATCCTGCGGGAGCCGGTGGTTAGCGATCCGGAAGCAATGGAAGCAGAAGGCGAGGAGGAAGAAGTAGAAGGTGGAAGTTAAAACTTGAAGGGTATCATCGGATGAGCACACAAGCACCCCGTACAACCGACCTGGGCCGACTCACCCGGGCTGCCAGGTATTCGCTGATGGGGCTCAGGGCCGCCTGGTCAAGTGAGGCTGCCTTCCGCCAGGAGGTGGCCGCCAGCGTTGTCCTCTTGCCGCTGGCAATGCTGCTCGGTGCCACCTGGACCCAGCGTGCCCTGCTTGTTTTCTCCTGGTTGACCGTCCTGGTGGTCGAACTGCTCAACTCGGCCGTCGAGGCGGTGGTGGACCGGATCGGCAGCGAGAGACATCCTCTTTCGGGAAAGGCCAAGAATCTCGCCTCGGCCGCAGTCATGCTAAGCCTGGTCGGGGCCGGACTGGTCTGGGCCATGGTCCTGGTTTCCCGTTGGTGGCCCCGCTGAAACCCGGCCGCAAGTAAACCGCCTGCATCCGCAATAGGACAGCCCCGCCGGGCAGGGCGGCGGCAGAGACACCGCCCGGGACGGATCGTTTGTGAACCGCCAGCTTCGACAGGGAGCTTGAAAGGCTGAGCGCTTAAGCTGATGGTATTCGATTGACTTGAAATGCATGGCTTTCTATATTGCTCCAAGTTGGTATCTTACAGCCATGAAAGGAACTTCCCATGCTCGAGTTGACCATCCGCCAGCCTGACCGGCAGGTTATCGATACCCTGGCAATTCCCGTCTGCGAGGATGCCGATATCCATGACTCACCTGTGATCCAGCAGCTGGTATCGAAGGCCAACGCCTTGGAAGAATTCGGCGCCAAGCGCAAGGATGAGGTTACTTTTTACGATCCGCCCGGGGTAAAGGTGCGCCGGGTGGTTTTTGTCGGCTTGGGAAAGCAGGAGGAAATCAAGGCCCGGGATTTGAGGG
>JALVRI010000415.1 GCA_027031325.1 Desulfobacteraceae bacterium | reverse complement strand
AGAACGGCCCCGTTCATGGTCATGGAGACCGACATCTGGTCCAGGGGAATCTGGTCGAAAAGGATCTTCATGTCCTCAACCGAGTCGACCGCCACACCGGCCTTGCCGACATCTCCCACCACCCGGGGGTGATCCGAATCGTAACCCCGGTGGGTAGCCAGGTCGAAGGCCACCGATAGGCCCTTCTGGCCGGCCGCCAGGTTACGGCGGTAAAAGGCGTTGGACTCCCTGGCAGTCGAGAACCCGGCATACTGCCGGATCGTCCACGGCCGGCCGGCGTACATGGTGGCCATGGGACCGCGCACGTAAGGCGGAAAGCCCGGCAGGCTATTGACATGCTCCATGCCCTCCAGGTCCTCGGCGGTATAGAGCGGTTTGACGGTGATACCCTCGGGCGTCTTCCAGATCAGGTCGTCCAGGGGCCTGCCTCTTAGTTGCTTGGTGGCAAGTTCTCGCCATTGTTGCATTTTGGGATGCTCTGCCATTTTTTGACTCCTTTTGGGGCTTAAAGGGGCTCTGGGATATATGCTCTCACCGCTGGGTTTCGGCTTGTTCCGGGTTGGCGATGGCCCGCCAGACCATGTCGAAAAGGACATTGGACTGGGCGGCCAGACTGCCGGGCCGGCCGCGACAGATCCACATTACAAAAGAACGCTGCACCAGGCCGAGCATGAAATCGAGCAGGATACCGGCCCGTACCCGATTGTTGAGGATTCCGGCCTGCTGGCCCTTTTTGAGCACGTCCAGGTACATGTCGATCATTTTTTTTTGCCGGAAAGTCCTGTCGGCCATCCAGGTTTTCATGGGCAGGGTCATGAAAAGGATCCGTCCCAGGCCGGGATTACGCTCGTAGTAGTCCAGCTGCAACCAAAGAACCTTGCGCATTTTTTCTTTCAGGTCCTCGATGCCCTGGAGGTGATCCATGATCCTCTCGGTCAGCTTGCCCAGCCATATGTCGACAAAGGCAAAGACAAGCTGCTCCTTGCTACCGTAATGTTTATATATGGTGCTGAAACTGACTCCGGCCTGCCTGGCCACATCGCGGATGTTGGCTTTGTGGAAATCGGAATTTGAAAAGATTTCGAGAACCGCCTTTTCAAGGCGCCTGTGGACTTCGGGCTTGAGCTCAGTGGCCATTGATATTATCCCGCCGGGCTATCAAAGGATATTGGCGTTACAACGTTAGCTGCCTTTATATTCTGTATTATCAATATGTTACAAACAGGGAAAACAACGCGTCTGCTCTCCATCCGTAACATTGTTACATAAAGAAACTGCATCCTAAAAGCAACGGATCATGCTTGTCAAGTATTTTTGGAGAACCGGCGGCCACCGGCCACCGCCGCCGGGAAAGCCGGCAGGAGGGAAAATCGGTTACCTTTCACAAAGTTCCACCAGGACACCGCCGGTGGCCTTGGGATGAATGAAGGCTATTTTGGCTCCCCCGGCCCCCTTGCGGGGTTTTTCATCTATCAGTCGCACGCCTTTGGCCTTGAGCTCTTCAAGGGCCCGCTCGATGTCATCCACCCTGAAAGCCACATGCTGGATTCCCTGGCCTTTTTTTTCAATGTACTTGGCCACCGGGCCGTCGGGGCTGGTGGAGACCAAAAGCTCCACTTCACTTTCACCGACCGGGAAAAAGGCCGTGGTGACTTTCTGTTCGGCCACGGTCTCGGTACCTTCGAAATCCAGGCCGAGGATACCTGACCAGAACTTTTTGCTTTCATCCAGGTCGTTGACCGCAATGCCCAGGTGATCGATCTTCAGAATTTTCATTTGCCCTTCTCCTTGAATTTTCGGTTTTTCTCCAAAACGTTTCCCTAGTTGCCGGGAACGGCGGAAGAATGGTGGTCGATTATCAGCCAGCGCCCATCATCTTCCCGGCGATAGACGAAAGTGTAACGGGCGGCAATGCTCTCCATCCTGCCGTCCCGGGTATGGAAAAAGGTATAATAACCGGAGTTGATTGCAATGTCTCCGTATACCCGCACCATCGGCTTGTAGTAAATGGCGTTAAGATCCTTCATGGTCATGAAATGCTCGAAATAATCCCGCACCCCTTCCGGATTGGTTCGGATAAACGGCGACACCGTGCCCCAGAAAACCGCATCCGGTGCATATAGTCCGGCAACCGTCTCCGGGTCTCTGGTCGTCACGGCCTCTATCCACTGATCCATGGCCTCGAGGACTGATTTCTGCTCATCGTTGAACTGTTGCAGGGCCCCTTTCTGATCTTTGAAAATATCCTTTTTCTCCATGCAAGCCTCTCCTTTCGTTTGAGGTTTGGATGGGTGGTCCTGGCAAACAGCCTTTCGAGCTTAATAACAGTTCAAGCAGATGGAATACAAGAGCTTAAAAACCAACACCAACCCGGGTGCAATGGGTCCGTCAGGCCCTTAGCAGCCTGCTAAGAAAGATAACACCTTTTTGATCTTTCCAGGCTGGGCCCAGTTGCATTTGCCTTCCCCGTTGAGCTGTCGCAGCAAAGATAGTATTTCAGGATGCCTGAGTTGGGTACAGATTCGCTCGGCGTCCGACTCCCTCCAGCAGGGAATATAAGCATGCATTGCCTGGTTGGCCTGCCATGCCTGCCCTTCGATATCATTCAATATCAAGGGCCGGAATTCTTTTTTTCCGTATGCTTCCCATATCACTTTATAGGGGGCGAAAGAATACGGACCCACCCCCAGCATGGACCACCAGATCCCCTTGGAAATTGCAGAACGAATCAAGGTGCCTTTTCTTTTTGCAAGCGTTTCCCTGGCCTTCATCAAGTATAGTCGGAGGTCCTCGTGTTCCTCGATCTGCCGCCACGAAAGAGGTCTTCCGGACGTTTTATCGTAAGGCAACAGGATCCACCTGCGGGGAGCCATCTCGCCATGCTTCCAGATTTCTTTGGCGGCCAGGGGAAAGAGAAACTTGGCCGGCAGATCGGAAGGCTTGTGGTCGAAGATGAAAACTCTACTGGCACCGCAAGTATTAACTCCTTGTCTTGGTTTTTGCTCTGGAAGCAATTTTATGTCAACTGCTTTGCCTGGATCCCGGTCTTCAACCGGTACCACCCGCCAGGGATCGCTCCGCACCCTGAGGGGAAAAGCGCGATATTCGATCCAGCCTCTGCCGGACTGCCTGAAATACCTGACGGGAAATTCCTGTTGCTTATCCATTTTAAAAACGGCGGAACAATAGGCCGTGCTGACACCATTGAACAACTTTGTTTCAGTAAACTCCCAGACAGCTTCGACCGCAAATCCACGCTTGTTGGCGGAGTAATTCCTGAAACCCGCGTGGGCATCGTCTCCTGTGAAAAGCGAAAGAGGCACATAGAAGCATCCCTTCCCATTTTTTCCAAGCAGCTTGCCGAGCACAACTTTCAAGACCAAGGCGGCCATGTCGGTACGCGAAGTCCCCAGCAGCACCTTCTTTTTGTCGGGCACGAGTCCTTCGGATACGAAGTATGGTTTCAGTTCTTCTTTGTAGCGCTCAGGAATATCGGCGAAATTCGCCCAAGGGGGATTTCCCACCAGAATATCATAGGTGGCTTTGGGAGGATTTGTGATTACATCACGTCCAATCAACTGATGTGAAGGAAAGTCGATCCCGAAATCCGCATCGGCCTTTTGCCTGAAGGTCTCAAGGTGAGTCGGGTCGATTTCAATCAAGGTCACCCGGGAAAGAAGCTCCCGGGTGACATCAACTCCTCTTGACCTGGCCAGGGCGAAAAGAGCAAGGGCAAAAACTCCTTGGCCCGCAGTCGGGTCACAGACCGTTGCCCCCCTGAGCCAGGCATCAAAAACGCCGCAACCGTCGATCAGCCATTGGGCCCATCTCAAGGGGGTGAAGACCTGACCGACCTTAACCATGTCATGAGATAAAATACCGGCAACCATAGTTTGAACTTCTTCCAGTCCTGCATTAGGCCCCATGGTGACACGGCTTACTGTTTCGGCACCCAGCCGGGCCATACCGCTTTCAGCGCTCGAAATAGGCAAGGATCTG
>JALVRI010000414.1 GCA_027031325.1 Desulfobacteraceae bacterium | reverse complement strand
GGCTTGCCGCCACTGGTTGCCAGGATCGTCGGCTTGCCGGGACTGATGGAAATGCCATGGACCAGGATCCGGCTTGCAGGTAAGCCTTCCAGGACTTCAATGGTAAAATCCCGGTTGCCCACCGAGCTGCCACCTGAAATCAGCAGCATATCGGTCTTTTCCAGGGCCCGGAGGCACTTGTCCTTAAGGTCCCGGGGATCGTCCCCGGCGATACCGAAAGACAGGGGCAGGGCTCCGGCCTCGGACACCTGGCCTGCCAGGCTGAAAGAATTTATATCCCTGACCTGTCCCGGGCCGGGCACCTGATCCGGTGGAACCAGCTCGTCGCCGGTGGAGACGATACCAACCCTCGGCCTGCGGTAGACTTCAACCTTCCGGCATCCGACGGCGGCCAGCAGACCGGCCTCCTGGGGCCTGATCCGCCGGCCGGCAGCCAGCACCACCTGCCCGCGGGCAACGTCCTCGCCGGCCTCTATAACGTGCTGGCCGGGAGCCACGCTCTTGTATACTTCTATGGCTGTATCGTCCAGCCTTTCGGTATGCTCGATCATCACCACCGCGTCGGCCCCCGCAGGGAGCATGGCACCGGTGGCTATCCGCACAGCCTCACCCGGACCCACGGCAACCCCGGCTGCCTGCCCCATTTTTACTTCACCGATGACGGTCAGAAAGGCCGGGCTCGACTCCGAGGCCCCGAAAGTCGAGGCCGCCTTGAGGGCGTAACCGTCCATGGTGGCGCGCTCAAAGCCGGGGATGTCCACATCGGCCTTGATATCGGCGCCAAGCACACGCCCGCAGGCCCCGGACAAATCCACTTCCTCCGTGCCTACCGGTTCAAAACGAGCGGCCAGGCCGATCGCTTCCTGGATCCCGATAACTTCGAAAAAAGATTCCATAATCAAACTTTCAATATAAACATGAACAAGGAAAAAACACCCCTTGCATCCATCCCGGCCGCAAGCCGCCGGAACATTTCCGGGGTTTGTCTCCGGGCGGGCAAGGGCGATCCCCCTGCCGGCCGCTGCCGGCAAAACACAATTCATATGATAAATCATTAACGGCTGGAAGGAAAACCTGAAAGCGCCCGCGGCTTGACTTTTGCGCCAGGCTGCAAATTATATTCCTGGTATCCATTATCATCCAGCCAAAGGAATCGATCTATGTCTGAACAATCCCCCCTAAGCGGAAACCAGCAGCGTTTCATGGAAGAATTGTACCGCCAGGCAGACGGCAACACCTCGGTCAAGGTCGAGACCGAATCCGTGGGCCAGGCCATCGGACTTGAAAAGACCGCCGCCGGAAGGCTTTCGGAAGAGCTGATCGGCAAGGGCCTGGTTGAGATCAAGACCCTTTCCGGTGGAATAGCCCTGACTGCCGAGGGCGCCGAGCTGATCAAAAACAACGGCCCCGGGGAAGCTGCCGCCACCGGCCTGGGAAACGGCCCCCTGCTGGAAGAAAGCGGGCGCCTGGCGCTGGAAAACCTGCTGTCGCTCGTAAAGCAGGACCTTGCCGCGGACGCCGATTTCGACCTCCTGGCCTCCGTCGTGGCCCACATCCGCACCATTGAAGCCCAGCTGACTTCCCCGCGGCCCCATACGGCTGTACTGCGGGCCGCCCTCGAGGCCCTGGAAAAAGATATGCAAGTGGCAGGCTTCAAAAAGCACTTGGCCGGTCTCAGAACCCTGCTGGCAAGCTGAAAAGTTCCGGCCACCGGAAGTTCAACCCTTCTCCAGATCCTGGATGATGGCTGCCGTGGTGTATTCGGCCAGGTCGGCCATGGCGTCAGGCGGCAGGAAGCTGTCGGCATTATTCGAAAGCAGGCACTTTACCGAAGCCGGAAAATCCTCGTCGGCCAGGTAACAGACGTAACAGAGGGCCACCTTGGGCAGGGGGTAGAGGATCAGCGACAGGTCGCCGCCGGTAATCCCGGTCCCGTCACGACCGCCGAACCTTTCCAGCACCTTTTGCCTGGCTCCGGCCAAGGCCTCGACCAGCGGCACCAGGGGTTGTTCGCTGTGGGTCGTAAAGGCACCGGCGTAGGGCATGGTGTCGGCAAACTCTCCATACGCCTTGAACGGCTCCAACCGGCAGGGATCGGCTACCGCTGTCAGGGCGTAAAGGGTCACCACGATGGCCCGGGGGCCATCATCGGCCCGGCCGTCGAAAAAAACACCTTCCGGTGCCAGGCGGCAGCGGCGGCCGAAGGCCATGAACTCAAACCCGCCCTGACGGGCCTCGGCCGGCAGCAAGGCCGCCGGGTCACGGCCACGGTCGCCAAAAATCCGCTCCAGGTTGGCGGCAACGATCGTAGCGTAAGCCTTGGCCATGGCTCATTTTCCTGTCAGCGACAAAACAGCGTCCACCACTGCCTCGACGGTGAAACCGAATCTTTGGAGAACCTCGGCCCCGGGGGCCGAAGCCCCGAAACCGTCCATGGAGATGACCTTGCCCCTGGTTCCGGCATAGCGCTCCCAGCCCATGGCGATGCCGGCCTCCACCACCACCCGGGCTTCCACCTCAGGCGGCAGCACCTGCCGGCGGTAGCCTTCGCTCTGGTCCTCGAAAAGCTCCCAGGAAGGCATGTTGACCAGACGGATACTGCGTCCCTGCTCCGAAAGCCGCTTCCAGGCCTGGATGGCAATATGCACCTCGGAGCCGGTGGCGATGATGATGGCCTCGGGCAACCGGTCGCAATCCATCAGGACGTAGGCCCCTTTTGCCAGCTTGCCGGCTGTCAGCCGGGGGTCGATGACCGGCAGCTTCTGGCGGCTGAGGATCAGGGCCGTGGGCCGGTTTGCCGAAGCCACGGCCTGCTGCCAGGCGGCCGCGGTTTCGTTGGCGTCGGCAGGCCGGATAACCGCCAGGTTGGGAATGGCCCGCAAGGCCGCAAGATGTTCCACCGGCTGGTGGGTCGGGCCGTCTTCGCCCACGGCAATCGAATCGTGGGTAAAAACATAGATCAGGGGCAGTTTCATCAGGGCCGCCACCCGGATGGCAGGCCGCATGTAATCTGCAAAGACCAGGAAAGTTCCCCCGTAGGGACGGATACCGCCGTGCAGGAAGAGGCCCGACATAATGGCCGCCATGGCATGTTCGCGCACCCCGAAGCGGATATTGCGTCCCTCGTAGCTACCCTTCTGGAACTCGGCTTCACCTTCCAGAAAGGTCTTGTTGGAAGGAGCCAGGTCGGCCGATCCACCCATCAGGGTGGTAATATCCCTTGCCAGGGCGTTGAGGACCTTGCCCGAGGCGGCCCGGGTGGCCAGGGGCCCGTCGTCCGGAACGAATGCCGGCAACTGCTTTTGCCAGTCCTTGGGCAAGAAGGCGCTGATGGCGTCCACCCACAGGTTGGCAAGTTCCGGCCAGCGGTCCTTGTATTCGGAAAACCCGGCCTGCCAGGCTTGCTCGGCGGCCTTGCCCTTTTCCAAGGCCTTGCGGAAGTGTTCCAGTACGTCCGGATCGACGGCAAACTCGGCCTCGGGGTCACACCCCAGGTTCTGCTTGGTCAAGCGGACCTCGTCCGGCCCGAGGGGGGCACCGTGGGCATCGGCACTGTCCTGCTTGTTGGGGCTGCCGTAGGCGATGTGGGTATGGAGGACAACCAGCGAGGGCTTGCCGGTCTCGGCCCGGGCCCGGCCGACGGCCTTTTCGATCGCTTCCAGGTCGTTTCCGTCTTCCACCTGGATCACCTGCCAGCCATAGGCAGCGAAGCGGGCGCTCACATCCTCGCTGAAGGTTATATCGGTAGGGCCTTCGATGGATATCCGGTTTGAATCGTAGAGGCAGATCAGCTTGCCCAGTCCCAGGTGACCGGCAAGTGAGGCAGCCTCGGCACTGACACCTTCCATCAGGTCGCCGTCGCCGCAGACAACGTAGGTGAAATGGTCCACGATGGCGTAACCGGGCCGGTTGAAGCGGGCTGCCAGGTGGGCCTCGGCCATGGCCATGCCGACTGCGTTGGCAAACCCCTGTCCCAGGGGGCCGGTGGTGGTTTCCACCCCCGG
>JALVRI010000413.1 GCA_027031325.1 Desulfobacteraceae bacterium | reverse complement strand
GCCGGTTGGACACCAAGGCCCTAATTTGCCTTTTGTCTACGGCGGGTTTGCAGTAATGGATTCTGCCAAAGGAACTCTGGCTTTCAGCCGGCCGGGTTCTTGAATGAATTGCCGGCGGCGGCCGGATTGCTGCCCGGGGATCAGCCCCGGCAATCTTTGGTGAATCGGTCATGAAGCAATGAGCCCATCAGCCCAGCGACCATGCAACATATTGGATCCTGAAGGCGTTGTCTCCAAAGCCATGCAAAGGGCCGTTGAAAAAAGGGTTTTCCCTGGGGGAGTGCTCCTTGTGGCAAGGGCCGGAAAGTTGCTCTTGCACCAGGCATACGGAACCATTGCGGTGGATAGTTGCGAGGCGGTCGACTGCGGCACGGTTTTCGATCTTGCCTCTTTGACCAAGCCGCTTGCCACCACACTTGCGGCCATGGATTTGATCAAAGAGGGCCGGATCGGACTGGACCAGCCAATCGGCAGGCTTATTCCCCAAATTGGCGCAACCTCCAAAGCCGACATAACGGTCCGGCACCTGCTGGCTCATCGCAGCGGCTTGCCGGCCTGGCGGCCTTATTTCCGGAAATTGCGCCGGCTGCCCCCTCCTGAGCGCAGATGGGCCTTGAGGGAGATGATTGCCGGGCAGGAACTCGAGACCCCGCCGGGTACAAGGACCTGCTACAGTGACCTGGGTTTCATCCTGCTGGCCTGGGTTTTGGAGATCGCCTCCGGCCGGAGGCTGGACCGGCTGGTTGAAGACCGGTTCTACCGGCCGCTCGGAGTTGAAAGGGACTTGTTTTTCATAGACCTTTCAAGGCCCCTGCCCGAGCGCAGATTCGCCGCCACCGAAAAATGCGCCTGGAGAGGCAAATTGCTCCAGGGCGAGGTTCACGACGACAACGCCCATGTCGCCGGAGGGATAGAGGGACATGCCGGGCTTTTCGGCACCGCCCGGGGGATATGGAAGTTGCTGACTGCCATGCTGGAATGTTTCAAGGCCGGGCAGCCGTCAGGGCCTTTTGTCCCGGAGCTTGTTGACCAATTCTTTGCTCCCCAGGCCGGGGGGCGCAGTCTTGGCTTCGATCGGATAACGGCCGGGGCCTCGTCGAGCGGGAGTTTTTTTTCGGCAAACACCATCGGGCACCTTGGATTTACGGGCACATCCTTCTGGGTCGACCTGGATCGCGAAATCATGGTGATCCTGCTTACCAACCGGGTCAACCCGAGCCGGGACAACGACCGGATTCGTTCTTTTCGCCCTGTTCTGCACGACGAAATAATGAAATTGCTGCTCGGCAATGGATAGCCAAAAAGCTGATTGGAAGGGGGGCTTTTTTATATTTTCATCTTGAAATTACACTAAATATTTGGTAGCGGTCAGTATGTCGACAGACAGATTCCTGCCGTTTGTTGCACGCCGGCGCGAAGGTGTCTGAAGCGATGCCGATTCGTTGACCGATTTAATTTCCATGGATTGAAGAGGCGGTATGAATTTCGTAGATTCGATTTTGGGCTTTTTTTCAAGTGATCTGGCCATAGACTTGGGTACGGCAAATACTCTGGTCTACGTCAAGGGCAAGGGGATCGTGTTGAGCGAACCTTCGGTGGTTGCGGTCAGGACCGACAACCGTTCCAAAAACAGGGTATTGGCCGTCGGCCTGGAAGCCAAAAACATGTTGGGGCGCACACCGGGGAACATCGTTGCCATCCGTCCCATGCGTGACGGAGTCATTGCGGACTTCGAGGTTACCGAGGCCATGTTACGCCATTTTATCCAGAAGGTTCACAACCGTCGTTCTTTCGTCAGGCCCCGGATAATCATTGCCGTGCCTTCCGGGATAACCCAGGTGGAGAAGCGGGCGGTGCGCGAATCGGCGGAGTCCGCCGGTGCCAGGGAAGTGTTCCTGATCGAAGAACCCATGGCGGCCGCCATCGGCGCCAACCTCCCGATTACCGAACCTACCTGTAACATGGTGGTGGATATCGGCGGGGGAACTACCGAAGTGGCAGTGATCTCGCTGGCGGGAATCGTCTACAGCCGTTCGTTGCGCGTGGCCGGAGACAAGATGGACGAGGCCATCATCCAGTACATCAAACGCAAATACAACTTGTTGATCGGCGAAAGGACCGCCGAGATCATCAAGACCACCATCGGCAACGCATACCCGGATCCGAACAAGGTGGAAACCATCGAGGTCAAAGGGCGTGATCTCGTTTCCGGAATTCCGAAGATATTGGCTATCGATTCCGAGGAAATCAGGGTGGCCATTCAGGAACAGATAGATGCCATAGTCGAGACTGTCAAAATCGCTCTCGAGCAAACCCCCCCCGAGCTGGCGGCCGATATCGTCGACCGCGGTATTGTTCTGACCGGCGGCGGGGCTTTGCTGAAAAACCTCGACAAGCTACTCAGGGAAGAAAGTGGTCTGCCCATCACCGTAACCGACGATCCGTTGTCAACCGTCGCCCTGGGATCGGGCAAAGCCCTCGATAGCTTAGAAATCCTCAAACAAGTCGTCATCTATTGATTCATGTTCTCCCGAAAGTCGGCGATGATAGTGGGGCTCCTAATTCTGGTTGCGGCCAATATCATCGCCCTTTCCATCATCGGCAAAAAACCCTATCCATCCTACGGCCTGGGCCGGATAGCCATAACCTGCGTGGCGCCTTTCCAGCGCCTCATCGTTCGCACCACCAAGGGAATGAAGGATATCTGGCATCATTATTTCTTCTTGGTTTCTGTCGCCCATGAAAACGATCAACTGAGAAAAGAACTTCAATTGGCCCGCCAGGAGAGCATAACCTGCCGTGAGATCCGGCTGGCGAATCAGCGCCTGCGGAACCTGCTTGCGCTCTCGAAAAAAGTCGCCGACAATTCTCTGGCCGCCGAGGTGGTCGGCAAGGATCCCTCACCCTGGTTCAAAACGGTCCTGGTGGACAAGGGCGGCCGGGACGGGGTCGTCAAGGGAATGCCCGTCATATCCCCTGCCGGCGTGGTGGGCGTTATCATCCAAGTGACGGGCGGTTTTTCGAAAGTCATGCTGATTACCGATCCGAACAGCGCCGTTGATGCCTTGGTGCAGGCAACCAGAGCCCGCGGCATAATCAAGGGGGGGGGCGAGGGTATGTGTCTGTTCAAGTATGTCTTGCGGAAGCACGATATCAGGGAAGGGCAGATTGTGGTCACCTCGGGGATGGATGGAGTATTTCCAAAAGGCCTGCTTGTCGGAAAAGTCAATTCGGTCATCAAGAAACCGGCCGGTATTTTCCAGCAGGTTTCGGTGGAACCGGCGGTCGATTTCGAAAAATTGGAAGAGGTCATCATCCTGCCTGTTTCCAGGCAGCAGGGAGATGTTCGGAAATGACGTATGTATTTTACTGCGTTGTTTGTCTTTTGATGGTCCTGGTGAAGACTACCCTGGTGCCCGGACAGGTAGTTTTCGAAACCTTCTATGACTTGTTGATTCCTTTCATCGTGTACCTGGGGCTCAACCGCCGCCGGCGGGAAGGTATACCGCTGGCCCTTTTTTTCGGCCTCGTGATGGATAGCCTTTCGGGAGGCGCGCCAGGACTGTATGTCAGTATTTACTTTTGGATCATCATGGCCATGGGAGGCCTGTCGCAATACCTGCATGCCGGCAACTGGGTTTTTACCTCTTTGGCGATAGGCTCGGCGGTGGCTTTTGAAATAGTGGTGCTTCTGTTTTATGTCGCAGCCGCCAATCCTGACATGGGAATTCCTTCCAATGCTTCGCAGATAGCCTTTATCCAGATCGCGTGGGCCATGTTGACAGGTCCATTGTTGATGTATTTCATAGGTGCCGTTCAACGGCGCATCGACGCCATGCGGCGTGAAGCCGCAGAGGTAAACTGAAATCCGGCTGGCCGTCGTGGCTGGGGAGTTGAACTGACATGGGGCCCCATCGATCTTATCCGGCGTCCGGAAAATCAGGCGGCGGGAGATTTCTCAATACTCCCGACAGCGAGTGGTTCAGCCAGCGCCTCTACGGTAC
>JALVRI010000412.1 GCA_027031325.1 Desulfobacteraceae bacterium | reverse complement strand
GTCACCCGGTACACGGCGCTGTCCAGCCCCCAGGCCTTGTCGGCCAGTGAAGTCCCCATGGCCACCATGAAGGTGACATAGGTGGTCGACAGGGGCAGCTTCATGCTGGTGGCCCAGGCAACCAGGGCGCTTGCCACCATCAGGTTGACACTGGCCCGCAGCAGATCGAATTCAGGAAGGCGGCCATCACGTCCCGGCCGGGGTTTAAACCCGGCCGGATCCAGGCGCCGGTTGACCCAGCGCCTGACAGTCCGGGGCACGCTGCCGCTCACAGCGTCGGCAAGGCGTACCGCCATGCGAACGATTATCCTTGCCAGCTGGGAAGAGCCGAAACGTTCAAGGCCTTCATCCTGGCGCCCCAGGCTGAGCTCGGTCCTGGTGACCGTGCGGGCCTTGCGGGACACCCATAAGGTGGCCACCATCACCGCACCGGCGGCCAGCAAGAAGCCGGTTCCGGTAGGCACCTTGCCCTGGAGGGCCTCCATGGACGCGCCCAGGGGATCTCCACTGGCCTTTGCCAGGACAAAAGCATGGAAACCGGCCAGCGGCACTCCGATGAAATTCACCAGGTCGTTGGCCGCAAAGGCCATGGCCAGGGCAAAGGTTCCCATCAGCACGACCGGTTTGAGGATGTCGATCCTGGTGGACCAGAGCAAGACCTGGAACAGGAGGCTGAAAAGAAGAAAGCCTCCGGCCAGTATCAGGGCCGTGTGGGTCTTGATCCAGTTCACCATGGCCGGGGTCATGAAAGAAGCTCCCTTGGCCCCCTTGATCAGGATGAAGTAGGTTATCATGGCAAGGGCCAAGCCGCTCCAGAGGGCACCGTAGCGCTGCAGGCGCCTGTGGTAATCGAAGGTGAAAAGTAAGCGGGTAACGAACTGTGCCAGGACTCCGGCGATGAAAGCAACGGCAACCGAGAGCAGAATCCCGCTTATGATTGCCAGGGCCTTGGCCGTGTTTATGTAATCGGCAAGGTCGAGCAATCCCTGGCCATTGGCGTGGATCTTGATCAGGGAAACGGCCGTGGCAGCCCCCAGCAGCTCGAAGACGATGGAAACAGTGGTTGAGGTCGGCAGGCCGAAGGTATTGAAAAGATCCAGCAAGAGAACATCGGCCAGCATAACGGCCGCGAATATGGTCAGCAGTTCGGGCATCCTGAACAGGCCGGGATGAAAGATTCCCTTGCGGGCCACTTCCATCATCCCGGAGGAAAAAGTCACCCCGGCCAGGATCCCCAGGCTGGCCACCACCATGATTACATGACGCGGCGCGACCCTTGAACCCATGGAGGAGTTGAGGAAGTTGACCGCATCGTTACTGACCCCCACCACCAGGTCCACCACCGCCAGGGCAAAAAGTAATCCCACCGCAAACAGGTAAACTTGCATGGATCAACCTTCCATTGGTGCTTGGATGTTTCGGCCACCCGGCCCGAAATCAGTCTTTCTAGGACTCAAATGTCAGGAAAATGCCAGCCGGTCAGGCGGATATTGTTCAGGTCTTGCGTCCTGGCAGCACCAGGGTTTGGCCCACCCTCGGAACCATGGCCGGGAAGCCGTTTTGGTTGAGCAGAGCGGCAAAGGCCAGGGATTGATCTTCTTCACCGTGGACCACCGCCACCTGTTCGACCTCCAGGTTGGATTCTTGAAGAAACTTCAGCATTTCGTTCTTGTCGGCGTGGGCCGAAAAACCTCCCATCTGGACCACGTGGGCCTTGAGGGGATATTCCTTGTTGAGCAGCCGTACGACGGGGGCCTTGCCCTTGCGCCCGTCGGCCTCCCACTGGCTGCCCAGTTCCAGGATGCGGCGGCCGAGGGTATGATTTGCCATGTAACCCACTATCAGGATAGTGTTCCGCTGGTCATGGATCTTGTAACGCAGGTGATGAAGGATACGGCCGGCTTCACACATGCCCGAGGCCGACAGGACGATGTGGGGCCGGGTGTCGCGCATCAGGGCCATCGATTCTTCAACCGATTGGACAAAATGGAGGCGCTCGAAGCGAAAGGGGTTTTCCCCTTTTTCCAGGAAAGTGTTGTGGGTTTCTTGGTCGTAAACTTCGGGATGTTCGCCGAATACACGGGTGATATTGGTGGCCAGGGGGCTGTCGACGTAAACCGGCAGGCGCGGCAGTTGACCCTGGTCGAAAAGCTCGTGCAGCACGTAAAGCAACTCCTGGGTCCGGCCGTAGGCAAAAGCCGGTATCACCACGCTACCTCCGCGCTCGTAAGTTTCGGCCACCACCCGCCTGAGAGTGGAGCGCATGTCGCCCACCGGTTCGTGGGTCCGGTCTCCGTAAGTACTTTCCATTATCAACAAGTCAAGATGGCGGTGTTGTGGTGGAAAATCTAGGGCCGGATCGCGCAGGATCGGCTTTTGGAAACGACCCAGATCGCCGGTGAAGCCGACGGTATAGAGGCGGCCGTCTTCACGGTACTGGATGATGCTGATGGCCGAACCGAGAATGTGGCCGGCTTCGTAGAAGGTACAGGTCAGATTGCGCCCCACGGTCACGGTGGTTCGATAGGGAACGCTGTCGAAAAGCTTGAGGGCGTGTTCGGCATCGGAAGCCGTATACAGCGGTTCAACCTTTTCAAGGCGCAGGGAGGAGATGACCTGGTCGATGGCCTCCAGGTTCAGCCTGTGGCCCTCGGTTTTAAGGGCAACCCTGGCCTTGCGTTTTTTCTTTTTCGAGTTGGAACCCTGGTTTGCCATTCTGTGCAACGCCGCCCGGGCTGTTTTGTAATTGAGGTAATCGGCATCTGACTGTTGAATGTGGGCTGCGTCGGGCAGCAAATAGCTACAGGCATCTTTGGTGACCCGGGTGGAGACGATCCTTCCGGAAAACCCGTTACGGGTCAAGAGGGGCAGGCGGCCCGAGTGGTCGATATGGGCGTGGGACAGGATCACGTTGGTAACCATGGCCGGGTCGATGGGCAGGATACGGTTTTTTTCGGCGGCCTTCTTACGATGCCCCTGATAAAGGCCGCAGTCCAGCACCAGGTGATCCGGCCCCGTGGCCAGGACATGCAACGATCCGGTGACTTCCCTTACCGCGCCGTAGAAAGTAACGTGCATTCGATTGTCTCCCTGAATTAGATGTTGAGCAAAAATCAAGGCTCTTCCAGCAATAGCAAACGGCTTCCAATTGCACCGCAATCAGCCTTCCAGGTGCCAAATTACATTTATTTCCCCCCTGGCCGCCAGCGCCACCACGAAATCAGCGCCGATTGTATCCAGGATCACGTTCCAGCGCCCGGATCCGTCTTCCAGGATGAAGCCTGCATCCGGGGTCACTTCCCTGATCCGGCACTGGGAAAGTCCCGCCAAACCCAGGCCCGAGGCCTTGAGGGCGGCTTCCTTGGCCGTCCATATCTTGAACAGGGTTGACAGGTGACGCCCTCCGGCAAGCTCCCACTCCCGGTCGGCGGCCAGGCGCCTGTAAAGCCCGGTATGCACGGGCCTTATCTTTTCCAGGTCGATGCCCACCGGGAAGGAAGCCACCACTCCGGCCACCTTCCCGGGCTTATGAGACAAGGACCAGTACACCCCCCGGCTGGGCAGGGGAACACCGGCCCCATCCTTTGGAAATCCATCCAATG
This sequence comes from Desulfobacteraceae bacterium, assembly GCA_027031325.1. Classification (GTDB taxonomy): domain Bacteria; phylum Desulfobacterota; class Desulfobacteria; order Desulfobacterales; family Desulfosarcinaceae; genus JALVQM01. The sequence continues at coordinate 411 of JALVRI010000412.1, read as the reverse complement.
CCAAACCACTCACACTGGCCGATTGGAGCACCGCCTGGCGGGCAATCGCACTGAGAGCCTCCACCCCGGCCCGGCCCCTTAAACCGGCATGGCTGTGTGGAACAGATAAAACGACGGGATGAAGTGTTGCGCCCGCACCCTTGCCGGATCTCACACCTAGAGCTCCCTGTCGGCAGGTTTGAGGATTACGCGGCAGTCGGCAACCGTGGCGCCCTGTCCCTCCGCATGCACCAGGAGGGGATTTATATCCAGCTCGACAATTTCCGGGTGATTGGACACCAAGTCCGACAGGCTGACCATGAGTTTTTCCAGGGCCGTCTGGTCGGTGCGGGGACGCCCGCGGAATTCTTCCAGCAGGCGATAGCCCTTGATGGAGCGTATCATCCGGCGGGCCTCGTTGCGCCCTATGGG
>JALVRI010000411.1 GCA_027031325.1 Desulfobacteraceae bacterium | reverse complement strand
AAGGCAACCAGATTCCAGAGGATAAAAAACAAGGCGGCATTCTGGATGTGACTCCATCCGATCTGGCGCACAAGTTCCCATTTGCGCAGCCAATAGATCAGCAGGCCCATCGAAATAACGAAAAAGATGTGCGCCAACTGGTGGCCGTAAAGACCTTCCGGCCCGCCGTGGCCCTGAATGGCTTCAGCCGGTCCGGCCCAAAGCAGCACGCTACCCAAAACAAGGGCGCCGATGACGGCCCGCGCTGACCTCCCCGATAAATCCTGCCATGGCGGGCTTGGGATTATTGACCGTTCAATCGACATGGAACCACCCTGCTTATGCCGTTTTAAAAAAAAGTCCTTGAATCGACAAGGCCCGGGTCCTCACTTTCAGCGGCCGTCATTGCCTGCCAGAAATTATAATACAGGATAAAATCATCAAAAGTCACCCATAAAAGCCTCCGGCCGGCCACTCCCGGCGCTTGCCAAAACAAAGCTGGGAAATTCCGGCGAAATTTAAAGGGTATGCTTCTAGGCTTGTTGTTACCGGCTACCGCCGGGAACGCTGAAACGGCTATCGGTGGTTTTCAGGGATCAACTTTGTCAAGCTGACAGAGGGCGATCCATCAGCCCTTACCGTTGACGGCTGGAGACGCATCCGCAGCCAAGGGGGGGTTGCAGACCATGGTCTGCCCCTTGTCACTCCTGGCCGACATCCGGCCCACGGCCCAGATTGCCGTGTAGACTGCAAGCAAGCATACCAGGAACCAGAAAACACCACCTATGGCAAGCTGGGTTTTGTTGCCGAATTTAATGAGAAAGATAGCCGGTCTGGCCACCATGGATTGCAATTTTTCGGGACGGTAAGCTTCGTTGACATAGGCCAGCATGGAAAAAACAGGCAGGTAGCGGGTCAAAAGGCTTATGAGCAGTCCCTCGAAAAAGAGATCGTAGTAAGCCTTGTTCAGATGGGCCTGGTCAATATTCTTGGCCAGGAGGCGACCTTTTTCCCCATCGCCTTCTTCAAGGGCCGCTTGGCGGACATTATACCAGTGTTCGAATCGGCGCTGCAGTTGCAGATAGCGCTTTGGACGATAGATGCGTCCCAGCAACTTTGTAAGGCCGGCCGTGACGGCTGCCAAGAGGGCAATCGACCATGCGGGACCAATCTTGTTGATCGGATCAATGGCCAGATCAACGCCATGGCGCACAAATCCCACTGCGGCAACGATGTAAAGCCAAATCTGGTCCATCAATGTATCCATTCCGGTGTCGGGTCGGCCCCGGCTGCGGTATTGCCTGGAACTGTTCCGCAAATACCTTAGTCAACAAAACAATTCAGACAGCAGCCATTATATCTTATTCTTGCCAATATTTGAATCCTAACAGGCTGTTGAAAAACGTCACGCAGGTCAGACAAGGCAAAATCCGACGAAAAAGCGCAAGTTTATTGGTAATAAATGAGCATTTTGAGCAGGATTTTAACGCCCTATGACAAAGCGTAATAGTTTTCTTCAACAGCCCTGCTAAACAGACGCTGGACCGGCCCGTCTTATACCCGGGCCGGTCTGCGCGCCCGTCCCATCTGGACCCAAGCTCCCAATCGAGCTTAGATCCAAATCTCGATCTTGAAGAACCTGAAGAAAAGGAAGAACAGGGTTACGGCTAAAATTATCTTCAGGGCCTTCTCGCTGAACAGTTTTTGAGCCCGGCTGCCCAAGGTACCGCCCACAAACCCGCCGATGATGATGGCGATGGTCAGCCACAAGTCAGGCAGGTACCCGTTTAAGAGGTAGCCGAGGAAAGCACCGATGGAGGAAAAGCAGGTACCGATCAGCGAAATCGGCACTGCCACGTACATGGGCAAGGCTCCCAGGGTAGTCATGGCAGGAACCAGCAGGAAACCGCCACCGATACCGAAGCTACGCGAAACAACGCCGATGAACAGGCCTACGATACCGAAAAGCAGGGGATTGATGGTAAACTCTTCGCCCCAGAACTTGAAACGGTAGTCGGTGAGCCCGGTTTTGACCGGTTCGATCCGCCCCATCTCAACCGAAGTTCCCTCTGCCTTGGCCTTGGCGACGGCTTCGTTGAACTTCTTGACCATGGCTTTGATGTTCTTACGTTTTTCCATCACCTTGGGAGACAGTTCATAAAGGGTACGGATACCCATCAAAACCACCAGGATGGCAAGCCATTCCTTGTAAGTCTTCATCGGCAGGTACTGGGTGGCGTATTTACCCAGCCATATGGAGCCGATGAAGATACCGGCACCGAAGGAGATTCCAACCGGCCACGCCACCCGTCTTTCCACAACCGCGTAGCGATAGAAAGAACCAAGCGGCGAGAACAGGGTCAGGGCCATGTTGGAGGGCCTCAAAACGTTGGCCGCATTGATACCAACCGGACCTGCGGTCTGGACAACCATCACCTGGAAGGCAGCCATGAGCATACCGCCGGCGGCCCCGATCATGGAAAAGTAGGTTCCGACCAGGATGGCGCCGATGATGATCCACAACGGGTTCATGTAGCGTCCGCCAAGCTTGAGCCAGAACCCGTTGGCGGCCAGCTTGTAAGTCCCCACTTTCTCCCCGTTGACCATCACGTCGAACTTGGAATCGGGGGGCGTATGGCGGTAAGTCTTGAAACTCACCTTGAACTTACCGGTGTTCTTGTCCAGGGAGATGCTCGTTCCCTTGTCCCAGTAATTTTTGCTGGTGGCATAGTCGGTCAAGACACTGCGGGCGAAGATGACCACTTTGCCCACCTTGGTCTTTTCCTTTGTGATGGTGTTGATGCCGTAGCTGCTTTCGTGGGCAAAACGGAAAAAATTCCACTGGTCGACGGATTTGATGGGACCAAGCATCGATTTGGCATTGTCGTCCAGTTGTTCAAACTTGGCCAGCTTGAACATGGTCGTCTTGTAAAGGCCGCGTTTGCCGCCTTGAGTGAAGAAAGAGGGGCCACCAAAACGTTTTTCTTTAACTTTACCGAACTTTTCAGGTGTGTTGGTCAATATGTAATAAAGGGTGGGGATACTGGTGTTGAAGGTGAAACCCCTCTTCTTGGCTTCCTTCTTGAAACGTTTGGTTTCATGAACACCCTTGGTGTCCTTGGGCGCGAACATTCTCTGGGAAGCAATGGTGACAAACAGGTCTTGTCCCGGCTCGATGGTTCCTTCTACGGTAATGGTGTCTCCAGCCTTGAAATCACTACCCGGCAAAGTCGCCTGGACGCCGGCGAACACAACCACGGGAAACACCAGGCACAACAGCAAGGTCAGTGCACCGGCCAGGTGTAAACCTTTCTTCATAGATAACCTCCTTTTTATCCTTCTTTAAGTTTGAACACGAAAACAGCCGCACCCTGCGGCTTTAAGCCCTGGATTTATCATTCAAAACCGTATCTTGTAAATACTGTTAACGCATGGCCCCTGACTTCAGGGCCAACTTGCCTCCCATCCATCCTGAAATGAGGCCCAGGCAGATAAACAGCAACCCATCGGCGGGCCCGATGACCAACCAGCCGAGATACATAAAGCCTATTGCAATCAAAGTAAAAACAACCGCCAGAGCGGTAAGACTTCCTGAAATAACAGCCATTGTAAGGGGAGATTTGAAAAGCCCGCTGTTTTTGTCTAGAAGCATGAAGCCGGCCATGGCGCAATTGAACACTAAAATGAGCGGTATAAGCTTGAAAGTCAAATTCATGGAAAAAAGGCCGGCCGAGAAAAGAACCAGGATCAGGCTGCCTGCCCATCCCGAAGCAACGCTGGCCATAAAAGGTTTTATATCTCTCATTTGCAATGTTGCCTCTGTCATAGGGGTGTTCTCCGACTTCGTATTTCCTGCATCAACAGAAATGCTTTGAAACCAACGAGCAAGTGATATGCCATCTTGCCCGGCACGGAAGATCAAACCGGCCGGCGGCCGGCCCATCTCAACCCATATTCTTTATTTTACAGACAGTTATCGAAGGCAAAATTATTCCCGGATCAACAACCAGACCCCCGGGATAAAATGGGCCGAGGCGGCTCTTGTTCGCAAGCATTTTATTGCAGCATGGATTGCCATAACAAATAACATTTTTGATTACCGCATGTTACATCTGTGCAATATATAAATTTCTGTGCAATTAATTTTTTGCACTTTTTTACGACGACAATAGCCGCCGGGATGAAACAATTTTGGCGCAAATCATATAACATATTGTTTATTATCAATAAATCACCACGCTGATCATTTCGCCACAAGTAATTCCGGGCCGGTCTCAAGTGGTATGTATATTGCTATACAAGCTTGGAGTTTGCAGGACCCGGCAAAATTGCATCATTTATATATCGTCAAAAGGGGCGAGTATCGGCGGGTACTGCATTGCTTTATAGACCCTAATTTTTGGAGAAACTCTTGGAGGATATCGTTATGAAGGAGGAGGTCTTCAGTCTGTGTTTCATGTGTTCGGTCCGTTGCCCCATCAAGGTTACCGTTGAAAATGGCCAGGTCAAATGGATCGAGGGCAACTCCAACGTCAGCGGAATGGGTAAGAGCCTTTGTCCCCGGGGAGCCGCCGGAACATCCTTGCTTTACGATTCACAACGGGTCCAGTCTCCCCTGATCCGGGTCGGCGAGCGTGGTTCAGGAACCTGGCGCAAGGCTTCATGGGACGAAGCGCTTGATTACGTTGGAAACAAGCTCAAGGATATCATTGATAATTACGGTGGTCACTCGGTGGTGCTGGGTGAGCGGACCCAACTTGCAACCCATGTCAGCAAGACCTTCCTCAAGGCCATCGGTTCTCCCAATCATTTCACCCATGACGCCTTGTGCAAAGGATCGGTCAACACCGCCTGCCGCTCGCTTTTCGGCTACACCGACGCCCAGATGGGAATCCAGTATGGCAAGACCAAGCATATAGTTCTCTATGGCCGCAATATCTTTGAATCTATTGCCGTCAAGGAAGTCAAGGGGCTGATGAAGGCCCTGGAAAACGGCGCCAAGCTCACCTATATCGACCCCCGGGTGACCATTACCGCCACCAAGGCCCATCGCTACTGGATGATAAGGCCGGGGACCGATTTGGCCCTCAACTATGCCCTGATTCACGTCATTCTCAAAGAACGCCTCTATGACTCGGCCTATGTCAACCGCTGGGTCCTCGGGCTTCAGGAATTGAACGACTTTGTCGAACCCTATACTCCCCAATGGGCTGAAAAGGAAACCGGAATCGCCGCTGACCAGATCGTAGCCCTTGCAAGAGAGATCAGCGAAGACAAGCCTTCGGTGGTTTTTCACTTCGGCTACCGGGGAGCCAACCATGTAAATGAAATTTACATGCGCCGTTCGATAATGATCCTCAACAGCCTGATGGGCAGTGTCGAGGCCCCGGGAGGATTCTTCTTCAAGAAAGGCCCCGGAGAAGTGGGCGGCAAACCGGCCCGCAAGCTTACCGAACAGGATTTCCCCGCCATAGAAGTACCCCGCTTCGACAAGGTCGGCACGCCGGACTTTCCCCTCCCCGATCCCAACCACGGGGTACCCCAGATACTGCCATACGCCATCATGAACGAAGATCCCTATCCCATCAAGGCCATGATCGCATACCGCTTCGATCCCCTGATGTCCATGGCCGATACCAATGCCACCCGCAAGGCCCTGGACAAACTGGACCTTATTGTCAGCATCGAAGTCAACTACAGCGATATCGCCTGGTATTCAGACGTAATTTTGCCGGAATCGACCTACCTGGAAAGAACAGACCCCATCCAGCAGGCAAACGGTCTCAAACCGCAGATGTTCCTGCGCCGCAAGGCTGTCGAACCGCGCTACGATACCCGCGAAGGCTCCATAATCCTTAAACAAATCGCCGAAAGGCTTGGAACCGAAAAGTACTTTCCGTACAACAGTATGGACGAACTGGTCCGCTGGCAGCTGGAAGGAACCGGTTTCACCATGGAGGATTTCGAAGAAAAAGGGTTTGTAGCCTACTGCAAGGATCAGATTTTCTGGGATCGCCAGGAAGGTATCAAGTTCAAGACACCTTCCGGCAAGATCGAATTCAAATCATCCCTCCTGGAAGATGCCGGTTTCCCGTCATTTCCGCCTTACGAGTCGATGCCGTCCCCCGAAGACAGCAAGTTCCGCCTGGTTACCGGGCGCTGCGCCCTGCATACCCACGTATCGACCCAGAACGTGGCTTTGCTCAACGAGCTGAAGTCGGAAAACGCTCTTTGGATCAACACCGGGGCCGCAAAGAAGCTGGGCATCGAGAACAACTCAACCGTCAAGGTAAGTTCGGAATGCGCATCCGGCCTGGTCAAGGCTTTCGTCACCGACCTGATTCACCCCGAATCGGTCTTCCTGATGCACGGATTCGGGCACAAGGCCCAGCGTGCCCAGCGTTCTTATGGCAGGGGACTGAGCGATGCCTTGCTGCAAAAAAACGTCTATGACAAGATTGGTGGCAGCCCGGCATTCCACGACACCTTTGTGACAGTAGAACCGGCCTGATAGGGGCCTGATGGTATATGAAAAGCAAACATCATCGTCATTGCGGAGGCGTTTCATGAGTAAATACTACCTGTTCCAGGATACAAAAAAGTGTATCGGCTGCCATGCCTGCGAAATTCAATGCAAGGCCAACAAACAACTGCCGGTCGGTCCCCGGCTGTGCCAGATAGTCGAGGTCGGTCCCCGCTTTATCGGCGACCTGCCCCGGGCGGCCTATATTTTCATGCCTTGTTTTCACTGCGAAAATCCCTGGTGCGTTGCGGCCTGCCCCACCGGAGCGATGCAGCGCAGAGCCAAGGACGGTATTGTCTATGTCGACCACAGCCTGTGTGTCGGCTGCAAAACCTGCATCTCGGCTTGTCCGTGGGGTGCGCCCCAATGGAACCCTGAAACCGGGAAAGTCGTAAAGTGCGATTATTGCATGGACCGTCTTGACCAGGGGCTTGAGCCGGCTTGTGTGACAACCTGTACCACCGAATGTCTCAATTTCGGCAAGGTTGAAGAAATGACCCAGATTCGCCGCCAGCGTCATGCAGAAGCGGTGGCTTCCCTGGAACACAGCGCATTCTAGCTTCATCGAGGTGGCTACATGACCGAAACCCGTTGTCCGGTCGACCGGATATTATCCGAAATTCGCTCCGCAATGGAGAGCGGATCGCTGAATCAGCCCCGCGTTCACCGCATAGCCGAGCAATTGGAAGAGTTGATCGCCGATATAGCCTGGGGACGTGCCGGGCACGATCACCTTACGGCGATCTACGAGCTGCTTGATGAATGGCTGGGTCTTGGCGAAGAGGCCGCGGGAGCCGCCTTGGCCAAGCAACTTTCGGCTGGCATCGATACCCATCGTGAAGTTTTTGAAAGTCACGTCAAAACCCATAACTGCGCCACGGGAGATTGCGTCAAACTGGCCCCGGCACCCTGCCAGATGACCTGCCCGGCAGGCATCGACGTGCCGACATACCTGGCCCTGATCGGCCAGGGCAAAGACGCCGAGGCGGTTGCGGTCATCCGGCGTGACAATCCCCTTCCCTGGGTATGCGGGCTGGTATGCACACGGCCTTGCGAGTTCATGTGCGTCCGCTCCAGAATCGACACCCCAATCGCCATCAAGACCCTCAAGGCATTTGCCGCCGAAAGGGCCATGTCGGTCGGATCGTACGTCAACCCGCCTCAGGAGCCGCCCAATGGACGCAAGGTCTGCATCATAGGAGCCGGTCCCGGAGGGCTCAGCGCGGCCTATTACCTGGCCTTGAAGGGTTATACCGTCCGTGTAATCGAGGCCCTGCCCATGGCCGGTGGTATGCTAATGGTCGGAATCCCGCGCTATCGCCTTCCCCGGGAAGTAATCGACCGCGAAGTGGCCTTGATCGAATCCCTGGGAGTGGAATTCTGTTATAATACCCGCTTCGGCAGCGATGTCACCCTGGATCAACTGCGCAAAGAAGGCTTTGAAGCTTTCTTTTTCGCCATCGGCGCCCACAGCGCTTATAAACTTGGTATCCCGGGAGAAGACGATTATCCCCAGGTAATCGAAGCCATCTCTTTGCTCAAGCGCGTGGCCCTGGGCGAACGCCACAAGCCGGGAGAATCGATCATCGTTATCGGAGGTGGTAACGTGGCTATCGATGCCGCCCGGACCTGCCTGCGCCTTGGATGTCAATCGGTAACCATCGCTTACCGCCGAACCAGGGTTGAAATGCCGGCCGACGTGGAAGAAGTCGAGCAGGCCGAGGAAGAAGGCGTCCATTTTGCTTTCCTGACCATTCCCAAGCAGGTTGTCGGCAAGGATGGAAAGGTGACCGGGCTTGAATGCGTCCGGGCCCAGTTGGTTGAAAGACCCGGTAGCAAACGCAAATCACCGGTCCCCATCCTGGGTGGCGAATTCATCATGCCGGCCGATACGATCGTGGCCGCCATCGGCCAGCGGGTGGATTACGAGGCCCTGGAACGGGTCAAAGGACTGAAATGGACCAGGCGTGACACCATCAAGGTCAACACAGCCACCATGGCCACTTCCCGGGAAGGAATTTTTGCCGCCGGTGACGCCGTTACGGGGCCGGCCACGGTAATTGAAGCCATAGGAGGCGGCAAAAGGGCTGCCCTGGCCATAGATCGCTATCTCCAGGGCATCCCCCAGCCTGAACTTCCACCGGTACCGGTGCGCCGCGGGCGCATCGAGTGGACCGAAATTCCGGCCAGCACCAAGATGGTACTCAAGCGGCCGGATATGCCCCTTTTGACAATCGATCGGCGACGGACGACTTTTCAGCAGGTAGAGCTTGGTTTTTCCGAAAACCAGGTGCGTGAAGAAGCACGCCGCTGCTTGCGTTGCGACATCTGTCGCCGTTGCGGCAAGTGTGTCGAGGTTTGCCGTGATCACATGGGAATCGACGCCCTTGAACTAGGTTACATGGAATTTGAACATCCATCCGAAACCGACTTCCGCCGGACCGAAGAAAAATGTATCGCTTGCGGTGCTTGTGCTGCAAACTGCCCCAATGACGCGATGCGCATCATAGACCGCGGTGACGAGAGGATTCTTTCTCTGTGCGGAACCATTCTCAACCGGCAAAAGCTTGTGTTTTGCAGCAGCTGTGGTAAAGTCATAGGACCTCAACGTTACCTCGACTTTATCCGTAAACGTGTCGATGATATCGGCCGGTTGCCTGATGGGCAGGTGCTGTGCGAAGTGTGCTCCCGCAACCATAGCGCAAAGGTGCACACCGATACGATGCCGGTATGATGGACACCCTGGGGAAAGGATGGATGGCAATGAACCGTTTTCACAAGGGACAAAAGATCCAAATCTACAAGGCATCGCAAGACGAAAGTTGGGAACCTTTCATGGAAGACTTTGTAGGCTTGTCCGGGGTGATTACCGACCCGGACACATCGATCAACGATCCGGACGCCTTGGTGGAAGTCAGTATCGACGGCAAGGGGACCTATCGCTTACCCCAGGATTGCATTCGCCCGCTTGACGGGTGATCGATCGCCGCCTCAGGGGGAGGACGGGCAGAGGAAATCGCGATGAAAGTTGCTGAAGTGTTGGAAAGAAAGGACAGGACCGTCCACAACATGAATGCCGACCAAACCGTGGACAAGGCCATAGACACCATGACGGCCAAGAACACTTCGGCCCTGATTATTGTCGAAGGAGGCCGGCCGGTCGGAATCTTCACCGAAAGGGACGTCTTGCGGTGCTACGTCAGTCACAGGGGCAAGCAGTTCAGTGAAATCACCCTCAAGGAAGCCATGACCGACCGGCTTATCGTGGCCCGTGCCGACGACGACGTCAGTGCCGCCATGGCCACCATGATCAAGGCCGACATCCGACACCTGCCGGTGGTTAAAAACCAGGATGTGGTCGGCATGCTTTCCATCACCGATTTGGTCAAAAGCCATGTGGGTGCGTTGACAGCCGAGTTGCACTACCTCCAGGAATACATCGCCGACTTGCAGGACGCCATCCACGATTGAAAAAACCTGCCGCCGACAAGTTTCAGGGTTTGGGACCGGTTGCCGCGCAGGCAGGATGAGCTTTTACGACAGCCAGACTACTGAAGGGCAAATCCATGGCTACCATAGAGATTGACGGCAAATCCTACCAGGCCCAGGAGGGGCAGACCATTTTGCAACTTGCCCGCAGCAACAAGATTCATATTCCAACCCTGTGCTACCATCCGGCCTTGAAACCATCCGGTTCCTGCAAACTTTGCGCGGTCGAGGTGGTGGGCAAAACCGGCAAACCGGTTACCATGCTCTCGTGCATTCTGAAGGTCAAGGATGGCATGCACATCAAAACCGACAGCCCCCTTGTCATCCGTGCAAGGCGGAATGCATTCCGGCGCCTTATTGCCATGGCGCCCCAGTCCCAGCGCTTGCGTCAAATGGCGGCCGAAGAAAATATCGATCTGGGCCCTCCGGCTGACGGTTGTATCCGTTGCCGTCTGTGTATCAGGGTCTGCAAGGAAATCGTCGGCGCCGGCGCCCTCAAAATGGCCAGACGCGACGGCAAGAATCTGGTGGTACCGGTTACCGGAAAGTGCCTGGGATGCGGCACCTGCGCCACCTTGTGCCCGACCCACGTGATCAAAATCACCGACGTGGACGGGACCCGGACCATTTCGATTCGCAACGAAGTAATCGGACGTCAACCCCTAAAAAAATGTGAAGGTTGCGGCAAGTGGTACGCCACGGCCAGCTTTGCCGATCTAATCGAGCAGCGCACCGCCGAGCATCCCCACCTCAAAGAACACCACGCTTACTGTCCGACGTGCGCCAAGCTATTTTCAGACCGGCTGAAAATTCTCAATAAGCAAGCCACCAAGCAACAGATTATCCTTCACTAGAAGATCCCCCGAACTCCCTTTGAAGGCCGGGCGCTTGATTGCCGCGGCCTTTCTTTTTTGGTATTTTTTTGCAGGCAATGAGACAAAGACTCATGAGACCCGCTTGATGGCGGCTCCCAGGGCGGCAAACTTGCGCTCCAGGGCCTCGTAACCCCGGTCGAGATGGTAAACCCGGTTGATTACGGTTGTGCCCTGGGCTACGAGACCCGCCAAAATCAGGCAGGCGCTGGCACGCAGGTCGGTTGCCATAACCGGTGCGCCTGACAGGCCTTTCACCCCGCGCACAAGTGCCGTGTTGCCGGAAATGGTTATGTCCGCTCCCAGGCGCCGCAATTCGCTGACATGAATAAAACGGTTTTCAAAAATGGTCTCGGTTATCAGGCTATGGCCGTCGGCAAGCGCCATCAGGGCCATGAACTGGGCCTGCATATCGGTGGGAAAGCCTGGATATGGCAGGGTCTTTACATCCACACTGGTTATGGCCTCACTACCGATGACCCTCAACGTGTTCTTGCCGGCCTCGATGGCGGCCCCGGTGCGCCTCAATTTCTCGGAAACCGCCTCCACGTGCTCCGGCAAGCAATTGCAAATGGTGATGTCCCCGCCGCTTATGGCCGCAGCCGTCATGAAAGTCCCGGTTTCGATCCGGTCAGGGATGATTTGAACCTCGGCCGGATGCAGGGCCTCAACCCCGACGATGACTATCTCCGCCGTGCCGGCTCCCTCTATTTGGGCCCCCATGGCATTGAGGGCATCTGCCAGGGCCACCACTTCCGGTTCCCTGGCCGCATTGCGCAAAACAGTCTTGCCCTCGGCCAGCACGGCAGCCATCATCAGGTTTTCAGTCCCCGTAACCGTCACCACGTCGAAATAAATCTCAGCCCCTTTCAAGCGCTTGCATTCGGCCTCCACATAGCCATGGGAAATATCGATCCTGGCACCGAGGCCGGCTAGCCCTTGCAAGTGCAGGTTGATGGGCCGGGC
>JALVRI010000410.1 GCA_027031325.1 Desulfobacteraceae bacterium | reverse complement strand
ATTGACCGGTCCCAGCTTTTTGGCCGTCATGATCGACAATCCCAGGTCGATGGGGAAATCGCGATCCAGCATGTGTTGTCCCTCGGTGTCGTAACGGGCCGAAAGGGAATAGGACAGGGCCGGAATCTTGTCCGATCCGCAGGTGAGGCGGTGTTCGAGATAGGCTGTGATCGAACGCGAGTAGACCCCGCTGCCCTGGTTGTAGCTGATCAGGGGGTTGCCGTCGTCATCCAGGATTTCTATTTCCACCAGGCCGAAGGGGATGGTATCCCGGCCGTCCTGATCGATGCCGAAAAAATCGTGGAAATCGGCGATAAAACCATCCAGGATTCCTCCGAAAAGACGTTTTTCCTGGAAACCGAATTCAAGACGCAGGCTTTTGCTCAGGCCATAGGCGGCGAAGATAGTGGTATCGAGGCTCTCGTAATCGATACGGTAATGGCCCGGCGAATTGGCCCAGACATTGGCCAGGGACATGGTAGCCCCTGTTTCCCAGGTCCCGGGCCGCTGAAAGGTTGGGGCCATGGGGGTCAGCTGGAGGCGCAGGGACTGGAAAGGAGACTGGCTCTGGAGCCGCAAAGGACCGTAACCCACTTGTCCGCCGCAAAAACGGTTGAGCCGGGTACCTTTCGGCTGGTTGAAAACAAGGGGATCGGTGCCGTTTGCGCCGAAGGCCCTGGTCGGGATTGCCGCCGGAACACCCGTTGTGATTAGAATCAGAATCGAGGTCAAAACCCGGATCAGGTCTTTCGGCTGTCCTGAAAAGAAATGTTTATTGGTCATTTCACGCTCGCAATCTCGGTCTGCTGAAGGCTGCCGCCGTCACCTTTGAGTATCTGACAGGTGTATATGCCATATTTACCTGCTTGGCAAATCCCTTTCCGGCCGCTGGTGTACCATCGCGTTTCCGGCCGGTCAGGCTGCCGGGAAAAGGTACCTGGAAGCCAGGGGAGTAAAGGCAGGGACGACCGGCGTACCGGCCCCGCTCCCCTGGCTCTGGAAGCGGCCAGCTTGTCTGCTTGACACGGGTAACCTCCTTCTTTATAGTCCGGTTTTCCTGGTTTCGGGAAACTTGACAAAAGCGAGGTTGGACCCCGATGATATCCACGACTGGCAGCCGGCATGGCAGGCAGGACGCTTTTTCGATGGCCTTGGCGGCCTTTAACAACCCTGTCCTCAAACTCCTGGCGGATGCAATCGGGCGGAAAGATCCATATACTTTGAATCACGGAATGAGGGTGGCCCTGTATTCCGCCCGCCTGGCCGGCCGGCTTGGGCTGGATGCCGAGGAAACCTTCTGGATAGCCGTCGGCGGTTTTTTACACGATATCGGCAAGCTTGGTTTCAGCGATCGTATCTTCAGCAGTATCGACCTCCGCCTTTCGCCCCGGATGCGGGCTGAAGTAAAGTGCCACCCGGTTACCGGAGCTCTTCTACTGAAGCCTTTCCCGATTCTCAGGCCGGTGATACCAATGATTCTCTACCACCATGAAAGGAGCGACGGCAGGGGGTATCCTTTCGGTATTTCCGAAAGCCGGATTCCATTGGGTGCCAGAATAGTAAGCGTTGCCGATTGTTTCGATGCCATGACCACCGATCGTCCATACCAGAGACGGAAAGCAGTTCATCAGGCCCTTGCCATGCTGGGTGAAATGGGGGGAGATTGCCTGTCTGCTGATCTGGTGCGAACTTTTGTGGACGATATCGGTAGCGGGGGCATCGTGACCATGGCTGAATGTTGAAAAAACTCTTATTTTCCCGTTTTGAGATGGAGGTGATCCAGACCTTGCCGGTTGCGACCGTTTGCGATGTGGTCATAACCGGGGCAGGACTGGTTCGTCAGCGGCACAAGGGAACAGGGGTATCCAGATATGACAAAACAGCAAAAGTTATATTCGATGGCAGCCTACGGCGGCCGGGGCTGGCAGCCGCGCCAGACTTCTTTGCGCGAAGAGCTGGGAACGATTTGGGGCTGTTGCGGCATTGCCGGTGAATGGCAGCCCCTGAAAGCTGTTTTGCTGCACAGACCGGGAAGGGAACTTTCCTGCTCCCCAGATCCCGACGAAGTTCAAATGCTCCAGGAGGTCGACTGGCGGCGGGCCCGCAGCCAACACGACACCCTGGCCCAAGCCTACCGTGACAGTGGGGTGAGGGTGGATTACCTGGAACCGGAGATCGACCCGTCGCCAAATCAGATGTTTGTGGCCGACCTGTTTTTTGCAACCCCCGAAGGTGTCATTCTCGGACGTCCCGCATCAAAGGTGAGAGCCGGTGAAGAGCGCTGGGTCGCGGCTGCCCTGGCCCGGCTGGGGGTTCCTGTTGTCCGCAGCATCAGCGGCCGGGGCACATTCGAAGGTGCCGACGCCATGTGGATCACTTCCCGCAAGGTCATCATCGGCCGCGGCCTGCGAACCAACGACGAGGGCATCGCCCAGTTGACTGCGGTATTGGCGCAAATGGGAGTCGAGACTCTGGTGGTCGACATGCCTTTTGGAACCATGCATCTGATGGGCATGCTCCGGATCGTGGATCGTGACCTTGCCGTCGCCTGGCCGACACGGCTTGCCCACGCTGCGGTAAAGGCCTTGGAGGCGGAGGACTTCGAGGTGGTTTTCCTGCCCGATCAGAAAGAAGCGCTGGAAGGGTTCGCCCTCAACTTCGTTACCATCGCTCCCCGGACCATCATCATGCCGGATGGCAATCCCAACTGCCGCTCATTTTACCAGCGGCACGGAATCCGCTGCATAACCGTCCAAGTGGACGAATTGGCCAAGGCGGCCGGGGCGGTAGGTTGTTTGACCGGGATACTCGAGCGCCGGCCGGTTTGAACCCTGATTTTGCAGCTCGCAACATTTTTACCTAAGCCGCATTTTCCCGGAAGGCTTGATCGATACTGCCCGGGTGGGGATGGAAAAGGGCCTTATGTAAAATCAGGCCCCTATTGGACCGTCAGCTGGATGTTGTCGATCAGGCGCGGCCGGCCGATCTTGACCGCCACGGCTATCATAACCCGTCCCCGGAGCCGCTGGAGGGGGGTAAGGTCGTCGGCATCCACCACTTCCACGTAGTCGATCATGACAGACGGTACCGAAGCGATCCGGCTGCGGACAAGCTCCCGCACGGCGGCTGCATCGCGCTGGCCCGACTCTATGGCCGCTCTGGCCTCGAAAAGGGCCTGGGAGATGACGCGCGCATCACGGCGCTGATCCGGATCCAGGTATGTGTTGCGTGAACTGAGGGCCAGGCCGTCGGGTTCACGGACGATGGGGCAGTCCACGATCCGGACGTCGAAATTGAGGTCTTTCACCATCTGCCGGATCACAGCTACCTGCTGGGCGTCTTTTTGGCCGAAATAGGCCTGATCAGGCCGGACCAGGTTGAAAAGCTTGGCCACGATGGTGGTGACGCCTCTGAAATGGCCCGGGCGGCTGCGGCCGCAAAGGGTTCCGGTCAGGGTTCCTTCCTGGAGGACGTAGGTGGAAAAACCCTTGGGGTACATTTCGTCGGCCGCCGGCAGAAAGGCAATATCGACCCCGGCCTGCTCCAACATGGCAAGATCACGTTTTTCGTCGCGGGGATAGGCATGGTAATCTTCATTGGGGCCGAACTGGGTGGGGTTTACAAAGATACTCACCACCACGAGATCATTTTCCCGGCGGGCCCTTTCGACCAGGGACATGTGCCCGGCGTGCAGGAATCCCATGGTTGGAACGAACCCGATGGTTTTTCCCTCCCGCCGGGCGGCCTTGACGGCTTTTCGGAGGCGGGCGGAGGTCGTTACGGTTTTCATCTCAAGCCTCTACTTGTCTGCCAAGATCTTTTCCATCACTTCCGGTGCCATGGCGAAACTGTGTTCGCGGACCGGAAAAGCTTTTGATCCAACTTCCCGGATCTGGTCCTAGATCGCTTTTTCCACAGCGGTCCCCAGGCCGGCGTAAGTTTTGTTGACGAACTTGGGCCGCATCTTGCGGTAAAGACCCGGCAGGTCTTGGATCACCGGCACCTGGCCGTCACCGTCCCTGCCGGCACCGATGAA
>JALVRI010000409.1 GCA_027031325.1 Desulfobacteraceae bacterium | reverse complement strand
TGCAGCACCGGAGCCGGGGCAAGCTTCCGAGCCCGGATGATAGTCCGTAGCTGGCATGAAATCCTGAAGGCCTGCAGCCTGGAAGCCATGGTCTGGGCGGCCCTGCCCCATGTCTTCGGACAGGGCTACCTGCGCCGGAACGAAAAAATGCTGCCGCAAGTAGCCAAAACGATCGTGCGCCGCAACAGGCAGGAAAACCTCAAGGCTCACCTTGAAGCCATGGCCGCTTATCCTTCCATGACGCGGCTGATGCGCCGGACGGACTGCCCGGTGCTGGTAATGACCGGAAGCGACGATCCCCTGGTAAGCCAGGAGGGAGCCGCCAGGCTGGCGGCCGCCTGCGGTGGAAGGCACTACCGGATTGCCGACTGCGGCCATTCCCTGCCCATCGAAGCACCCGATCATTTCACCAGGACCATCGTCTCCTTTTGCACTTCCAAACAGAAGCGCCTGACCTGAGCCCCGGAGCTAAATTAATTGGGGCGAAACGTTTTTTATTATTGACGCTGAACAGCCAGCCCTATAAGTATTAATGGCTACCATATCGGAAGGTTGCCGTGGAATTGAGCTGGTGTTTGGAGGCAGGCGCGTGCTGACCGAAAAAGAAAAACTCGACAGCCTTACCCGTCTCGGCGTCGAACTTAACCAAATCAACGACCTCGATATCCTCATGGAACGGGTACTTACCCGGGCCCGCCAGTTCGTGAACGCCGACGCCGGCTCTATCTACATTCGCGACAGGCAATGGCTTCATTTCAGCTATACCCAGAACGAGACCCTCCAGAACAAGCTTCCGCGGGGGGAAAAACTGGTCTACTCCACTTTCCGGATACCGATCGACGAAAAAAGCATCGCCGGCTACGTGGCCGCTACCGGCCAGGCCCTCAACATTCCCGACGTATATAAACTCGAGCCGACCCTCCCGTATAAATTCAGCAAGCGCTTCGACCAGACTGCCGGCTATCGCACGGTATCGATCCTTACCGTTCCCCTGACCATCGCAACCGGTGATATTCTCGGTATTCTCCAGATCATCAATGCCCAGGACGAAAATGGCCGCATAACCACGTTTACCAAGGCCGATGAACAAATGATGTTTCACTTTGCAGGGATCGCCGCCGTGGCCCTGGAACGGGCCCAAATGACCCGCGCCCTGATCCTGCGCATGATCAGGATGGCTGAAATGCGCGACCCCAAGGAAACCGGCGCCCATGTCAACCGGGTTGCCGGTTTTTCGGTCGAAATCTACGAACAATGGGCCCTCAAGCGCCAACTGAGCCAAAAAGAAATCGACAAGAGCCGGGACATTCTCCGCATGGCCGCCAT
This sequence comes from Desulfobacteraceae bacterium, assembly GCA_027031325.1. Lineage (GTDB taxonomy): Bacteria > Desulfobacterota > Desulfobacteria > Desulfobacterales > Desulfosarcinaceae > JALVQM01. Next base: position 2,717 of record JALVRI010000409.1, on the reverse strand, counting down.
GCTCCATGACGTGGGCAAGGTCGCCACTTCCGACGTTATCCTCAAGAAGCCGGACCGCCTCAGTGACGACGAATACCAAATCATGAAACAGCACACCATCCAGGGAGCCCGTCTTTTTGAAAACCGGCAATCGGATTTCGACGAAGCCGCCGGGATAGTCGCCCTCAACCACCACGAACGCTGGGATGGCACCGGCTACCCCGGGCACGTCGATCCGGTCACGGGTTTGGCCCTGAAAGGCTTCGAGCTTCCCAACGGCGGCGCCCGCGGTAAAAAAGGCAAGGAAATTCCCTTGTTTGGAAGGATAGTCGCCCTGGCCGATGTCTTCGATGCCCTCAGTTCAAGACGCAGCTACAAGGAGCCCTGGGATGAGTCGAAGATCCTCAAACAGATAGAGATGGAGGCGGGGCGCCATTTCGACCCCGAACTGGTGGAAATCTTTTTCAACCGCCTGGACGTGATCCGCTCGATCCAGGCCCGTTACAACGAAGAAGATGAATGAACCCGGATTTTGCCTTGTCTGACCAGCTCTCATGACGTTTTTCAACAGCCTGCCAAGGCATTTGAAGTGCACAATCCGGGATGAATAGGAGCAGCCTATGCAACCCACCCGCCAGCAGGCCTGGGAATTGCTGACAGAATACAACAGTAATCCAAGCCTCATCAAGCACGCCCTGGCAGTGGAGGCCGTCATGCGATACTTTGCCCGCCAAAAAGGTGAGGACGAAGAAAAATGGGGCGTCATCGGTCTCATCCACGACCTGGACTACGAGCAATACCCTGACCAGCATTGCACCAAGACGGCCGAGATCCTCCGCCGGCACAAGTGGCCCGAAGATTACATCCGGGCCGTCGTCAGTCACGGTTGGGGCATCTGCAGCGACGTCAAGCCGGAAACCGATCTGGAAAAGACCCTTTTTGCCATCGACGAGCTGACCGGCCTGGTGGCTGCCGCGGCCCTGGTGAGGCCTTCGCGCAGCGTCCTTGATCTTAAAGCCAAGTCGGTCAAGAAAAAGTGGAAAGATAAACGCTTTGCCGCCGGGGTCAACCGGGAAATAATAGACAAGGGGGCGGCAATGCTGGCAATGGAAAGAACCGAGCTGATTACCGCTACCATCATGGGGATGCGGGAGGTGGCCGAAGCTATCGGACTGAAAGGGGAGCTTTGACCATGGAATGTAACAAGCAGCGCAACCTGGAAAGATGTAATTGCAGCTACAGTCCTTGTGCCCGCAAGGGGATCTGTTGCGAATGCATAAGTTACCACCTCAAAATGCGCCAGCTTCCGGCATGCTGCTTTCCGGACGACGCAGAAAGAACCTACGACCGTTCATTCGAACATTTTGCCCGCCTGGTAAACGAAAAGCGCGTTTGAAAAAAACGGCAGGCCGAGGCCCCGGGCCGGTCATGGCTCAGGCCAAAAGGTCATGCCGCCGCCAGCCGACCGCGGGCGACAGGTCCTGCCGTCTGCCTGCGCGGTCGTTTGGCCGGCCGGGGTTTGCAGTCCGTTCTTTCGCCTCCGGGGCATTGCAATCTGTCCAATGCGTTTTAGATTATATGGTTGGCAAGCAGACGCCAGGCTTTTTTAAGGACAGATCAATGGACACGAGGTTGCATGTCATGCCCAAGGACAAAAAGGCCATCAAAAGAGATATCCTTGCCAAATTCAGGGCCATCAACGGAGAGGCCGACGATGTTTTGCCCCCGGATTGGGTGATCCGCGAATACCTGGCAAACCTGGACCGTTACGAACGGCAGGATTTTGAAAAGGCCTTGAAAGAACTGATGTCAAAGGGATTCATCAGGTACAGGAAGGGTCCCTTGCCTGAAATCAGGCTCACCGAAAAGGGGGCGGCCCTTATTCATTGACACCCAGGCCCAGGTTGCCTACCCGGCAGCCATTGCCCGGGATGAGGACGAGCGTTTTTGATCCAGGATGGTTCTGACAGTGGTGGCCAGTTCCTTGACCGACAGTGGTTTCAGAAGATAGGCCGCCACTCCCAGCTGGCGGGCCTTGGCATGGTTCATCCGCTCGCTGTAACCGGTGCATAGGATCACCGGCAGGTCGGGCCTGATATTCAACAACTTGCGCGTCAACACGTCGCCGGTTATGTGCGGCATGGTCAAGTCGGTGATGACCATGTCGTATTTGTTGGGCTGGTGTTCAAAGGCGGCCAGGGCGTCCAGGGCGCTGGCCCTGATCTCCACCTTGTAACCCAGTCGCGAAAGCATCTGGCCGCCCAACTCGGCCAGGGCCTGCTCGTCGTCGACAAACAGGATCGTCTCGCTGCCGCCTTCCAGCCGCTCCTCCTTTTTTTGCATGGGGCAGAGCATCTCTTCGGCCGCCGGCAGGTAGATGGAAAAAGTCGTGCCCTTACCGGGGGCACTTTCCACGTCTATGGCTCCACTGTGGCCCTTGACGATTCCATGGACAACGGCTAGACCCATGCCGGTACCCTTGCCCTTGGTGGTAAAATAGGGCTCGAAAATCCGGTCCCTGATCGACTCCGGAATACCCGGTCCGGTATCGCTGACCTTGAGCAGAACGTATTTGCCCGGCGCCAGGTCGATACGCTCCTTCCTGTCGGAATCCTGGATAACCACCTTGTCGAGCATCAGGGTAAGCCTCCCGCCCCCCTTCTCCATGGCATGGCCTGCGTTGGCAAACAGGTTCATTACAACCTGGTGCATCTGGGTCATATCGGCCACCACGATGG
>JALVRI010000408.1 GCA_027031325.1 Desulfobacteraceae bacterium | reverse complement strand
CTTTTTTATGTGATCCTGATCTCCTTGTCATTGAGCTGGGTGACGGCCGTAACAAGCACCCCCTTGCTTTGCGCGGCCTTTCTCAAACCGGGAACTTCAAACCAGGGCGGCGATCCATACCAGGGGAGGTTTTACCGTCTCTATAAATCCTTTCTGGGCCTTTGCCTGAAACGACCCTGGGTGACAGTGGCCATTGTCGTTATCGTTTTTGTAATCAGCGGCTACGGATTCGGCTTCGTCAAGAAAAGTTTTTTCCCGGACTCCACCCGTCCCCAGTTCTACGTGGACATGTGGTTCCCGGAAGGCACCCACATTAAGGAAGTCCTCAGGGAAGTAAAAAAGGCCGAAAGTCTTCTGCTTGCCAGAAAAGAATTCACCCACGTTACTTCCCATATCGGGGGCGGTTCCCCAAGGTTCCTTCTCACCTATTCTCCCGAATACGACTACCTCAGCTTTGCCCGCCTGGTGGTAGATGTCAGCGATTACCGGATAATCGCCCCCAATGTCGACAGGTTGCAGACGGCTTTCGAAAACAAATTCCCCGACGCCCTTATAAAGGTCAACATGTTCGTCAATGGGCCTTCAACAGGTGGCAAGATCCAGCTCAGGATCAGCGGGCCGGACCCGGAAGTGCTTCGCCAGCTGGCGGACAAGGCCAGGGCTGTCATGCTCCGGGATCCCGGGGCCAGGTCGGTTCGCAACGAATGGAGAAACAAGGTGAAGGTACTGCGGCCGGTAATGGCCGAAGCCCAGGCCCGCGAAGCCGGCATAAACCGGCCCGACATCGCCAAGGCCATGGAAATGGAAGTCCAGGGCACCCCGGTGGGTGTTTACCGCGAGCAGGACGAGCTGATTCCGATCCTGGCCCGCTCCCCGGATTACGCCAACCTTGACCTGGACAACTTGCAATCGTTACAAATCTGGAGCCCGGCGGCCGGGAAAATGATCCCCATCGGCCAGGTAATCAAGGGGTTCAGGATCGAGTTCGAGGATCCTTACATCTGGCGCCGCAGCCGCACCCGCATGATTCGTATCCACGCCGATCCGCGCCGGGAGCTTCCGGCCGAATTGTTTGCCAGGATAAAACCCGAGGTGGAAAAGGTTTTGGGGGTCGACGTGGCCCGGGTCCTGAAGGTGAGACCAGACAAGGCCCCGCCCCTGAAAGCAGACACCCTCAAGGTACGGGAAGCCGATGTATGGCCCCTCAAAAACAGGCCCGGTTACTACATGGCCTGGGGCGGCGAGGCCGAAGATTCGGCCAAGGCCGGTTCCGGCATATCCGCTTCCATCCCGGTCTTTTTCGGATTGATGGTCTTGATCGTGGTCTGGTTGTTCAATTCCATCAAAAAGACCCTCATAATCTGGCTCACCGTCCCCCTGGCTATCGTCGGGGTAACCATCGGACTGCTGATTTTCAAGCAACCGTTCGGCTTCATGGCCCTGCTGGGCCTGATGAGCCTTGCCGGCATGCTAATCAAAAACGCCATTGTGCTCATCGACCAGATCGACCTGGAAAAGGCAAGCGGCAAGCCTTTGCACCAGGCCATCGTCGACTCGGGCGTCAGCCGTCTCATACCGGTATCCATGGCGGCCCTGACCACCATCCTGGGTATGCTCCCCCTTGTCCAGGACGCTTTTTTCGTCTCCATGGCGGTGACAATCATGTTCGGCCTCGGCTTTGCCACCATCCTGACCCTGATCGTGGTCCCTGTGCTCTACTTCCTTTTCTACGGGTGGAGCTTCAGAAAAGGGAACGGAACAGCAAGCGGGAATTAAAGGGAGAATAAGATATGGATAGAAAACCTTCTTTGCTGCCGGCAAGCCTCTTGGCAATTATCTTGATAGTGTCAGGGTGCGCCACCGTGGGTCCTGATTTCAAGCCTCCCAAGGCTGACATCCAATCAAAATGGAAGGAAAAGGACCCGGCCACTATCAGCGAAGAACCCGGTCAGCTGGACAGGTGGTGGGAAGTACTGGGTGATCCGGTCCTCAACCGCCTGGTCAGCCGGGCCCGAAAGGGCAATCTTACCTTGCAGGTGGCCGGCTTGAGAATCCTGGAAGCCAGGGCACGGCTGGCGGTGGTTACCGGCAAGCTCTATCCCCAGCAGCAGCGTATCAGCGGCGGGGTAGATGCCTTCGGCCTGAGCAAGAATTCCTCCAACGTAAATTTCTACTCCCGCTTTTTCCAGGTATACCGCCTGGGATTCGATGCCGCCTGGGAACTTGATTTCTGGGGGCGCTACAGGCGGGGCATCGAATCGGCCGGTGCTTCGCTGATGGCCACCATTGCCGGCTACGACGAGATCCTGGTTTCTCTCCAGGCCGAAATCGCCCGTACCTATGTCACCTTGCGCACCTACCAGAAGCGCCTGGAAGTAGCCCGCAAAAACCTGGAATTGATGAAGCGCTCTCTGCGAATCGCCGAAGCCCGTTTCAATTCAGGTGCGGTAAGCGAACTCGATGTCCAGCAGGCCAAAGCAATCCTTGCTGAAACCGAGGCCATCCTTCCGAAACTGGAACTGGGGATCAGCCGGAGTCAAAACAGTCTCAGCATACTTCTCGGCCTGCCTCCCGGACAGCTCGACCAGGCCTTGATGGCACCAGGGCCGATCCCTCAAGTGCCGCCCAAGGTAGCCATAGGCATACCGGCCGACCTTATCCGCCGGCGTCCCGACATCCGGCGGGCCGAACTGCTTGCCGCCGCCCGGTGCGCCAAGATAGGTGTAGCCAAAGCCGACTTGCTGCCTGCTTTTGCGATCACCGGCACCATTGGACTGGCAACCTTGGACGACGGTGCCAACGGTCAGGACGCAGGTGATTTCTTCGAAGGCGACAGCCTTTCATACCACGCCGGTTTCGGATTCAACTGGCCCATCCTCAACTACGGCCGCATCAAAAACAGGATCCGGGTCCAGGACGCCCGTTTCCAACAGGCCCTGGTAAATTACCAGAACGTGGTTCTGAAAGCAGCCCGGGAAACCGAGGATGCCATGGCCGCTTTTGCAAGGTCCCTCAAGCGCATGCGTTACCTGACCGCAAGCACCCGTTCCTACCACAGGTCGCTTCAGATCGCCACCTTGCAGTACCGCGAAGGGCTGGTGGATTACCAGCGGGTACTGGACATCCACAGATTTCTCACCAGGCAGGAAGACAAACTGGCATCGATCCAGGGCGAAGCAGTAATAAACCTGATAGGCCTCTACAAGGCATTGGGTGGCGGCTGGCAAACAAGGCAAACCATGGAAGTCGTGGCCGCCCGATATCAAAAGCAAATGTCTGAACGCACCGATTGGGGTGGCTTGCTGGATGACAGCAAAGTCGCTCCGGCCGCAAAACCCAAAGAGTATCGTTGGACGCGCAAGGTGCATTGGTAGGGCCGGGAGGAAAACGGCATTTGAATACTTCCCGAAAAGCATGTCACAGCCCGGACGACGCTGAAAACAGATGGACCGTCGCAAAAAAGCTGGGGGGAATCTTTTATGCCGTTTCCAAGGGCCGTTTCATCTACCTTCTGGTGGTCTTGTTGGCTTACCTGCTGGTCTCGCCCATTGTTGAGTATTTCACCAGGCTGAGGATATTATACTACCTTTTCATGATCACGATCCTGCTGGCCAGCCTGCTGGCAATCAGCCGGTCCAGTGCCCAAACCATGATAGCCGTCTGGCTGGCAATACCCATGAGCGTGCTGGTCATGCTGGCTTACGTATTCGATGGAACCTACCTGCCCCTGGCGGCCAATGCGGCCAGCGCCCTGTTCATCCTGTATGTCATCGTGGCCATCATGAAGTATGTATTCCGTGCCTGCAGGGTCACTCACCATGTGATCTTCGCCGCAGTGGCCGCCTATCTTCTGATCGGTGTCTTCTGGAGTCTTTGTTACACCGTGATGGGGACCTTGTCCCCGGAAGCTTTCAGGTTCCCGGACACCTGCCATCCCGGCCTGACCCGCGATTTCACATACTTCAGCTTTGTCACCCTGACCACCCTGGGATACGGGGACATTACCCCGGCAAGCGACGTGGCCCGGGCCATGGCATTCGTGGAAGCCTTGATCGGCCAGATTTACATGACGGTTTTGATCGCCTGGCTGGTGGGAATCTTCGTTTCCGAAAAGATACAGTCCGACCGGCAGCCACCCGGCGGGAACATCGACCGTCCGGAGTAAAACACGAAACCGGTCAACAAAACATCTAGCAGGCTGTTGAACCCTGATTTTGCAACTGGCGAGTTTGCCTAAGATGCGAGGCGGAGGGCAGGCAATTGCAATTACTTCTTTTCAGGCATTTGAAGTGCATAATCCGGGTTCAACAGCCCGGCTAGAGACCTTGCTCCGGCAGCAGCCTTTTAACCCGCGCAAGGCGCAGGCTGTTTGAAACAACCGTGATGCTGCTGAAAGACATGGCCAAAGCGGCCAGCATTGGATGCAGCTGGCGTAACATGACGGGCAAATTGGCGAAAGGATGGAGCACGCCTGCAGCCAGGGGTATCAGCACCAAGTTGTAGATGAAGGCCCAAAAAAGGTTTTGCTTTATGGTGCGCATGGTGCGCCGCGACAGGGCCACGGCCCGGGGTACGCCCCACAAGCTCCCGCTCGACAGGATCACCCCGGCGGTCTCGATGGCCACATCAGTTCCGGTTCCGATTGCAATCCCCACATCGGCCCGGGCAAGGGCCGGTGCATCGTTGATGCCATCGCCCACCATTGCCACCTTGCGCCCCCCCTCCTGGAGACCGGCCACGGCCTCGGCCTTGGCCTCCGGGCGTACTTCAGCCAGGACACGGTCTACTTCCACCTGGTCTGCTATCGCCCGGGCCGTATTGCGATTGTCACCGGTAAGCATTACAACTTCCAGGCCCATGGAGTGCATTGCGGCTATGGCTTCGGCCGAATCGGGTTTCAGGGTATCGGCCACGGCAATCAGCCCTGCCGGATGGTTCCCACGGACCACCAATACCACCGTCTTGCCCTGGCTGCGCATGCGGTCCAGGTCTCCCCTGACAGCCTCCAGGTCCAGGCCGGAATCGGCAAACCAGTCCGGCTTGCCGATGGAGTAGGATTCACCGCCAATTACGGCCCGCACCCCTTCTCCACCTACGGCCGTGAAATCCTCGACGGTGACGGGCTCCTGCCCGCTTGCGCCCAGGGCCTTGACGATGGCCCGGCCCACAGGATGCTCGGAGCCCTGTTCCACAGATCCTGCAATCAGAAGCAACTTTTCGGAATCCAAACCTTCCGCCAGGGGTATCACGTCGGTAACTTCAGGCTTTCCCATGGTTATGGTCCCGGTCTTGTCGAGGACCACCGTCCTGACTTCCGACAGGGTCTGAAGTGCTTGACTGTCCTTGAACAAAATCCCCTGCTGGGCACCTTTGCCGGTTCCGGCCATTATCGCCGTCGGCGTGGCCAGTCCCAGGGCGCAGGGGCAGGCTATGACCAGCACGGCCACCATCCTGATCATGGCCGGCACGAATTGCCCGCCAAGCACCCACCAGGATAGGAAGGTCAAGACGGCCACCCCGATCACGACCGGCACGAAGACCGCGGCCACCTTGTCAGCCAGGGCCTGGATGGGAGCCTTTGATCCCTGGGCCTCCTGGACCATCCGGATGATCTGGGCCAGGGCCGTATCCCTGCCCACCTTGGTGGCCTCGAACTTGAGCAGCCCGTCGGTATTGAGGGTTCCACCGGTCACCTGATCTCCCGGACGCTTTTCAACCGGCAAAGGCTCACCGGTCAACATCGATTCGTCCACTGCGGCCCGGCCTTCCACTACCTTCCCGTCCACCGGAATGCTCTGGCCGGGACGGACGACGACCAGGTCCCCTACCTGGACCTTTTCCAAGGGCACCTCCTGCTCCTTGCCGTCCTTTACCACGATAGCCGTCTTGGGGCTCAGGTCCATCAGCTTGCGAATGGCGGCCCCGGTCTTACCCTTGGTCCTGGCTTCCAGGAGCTTGCCCAACTTGATCAGGGTAATGATCACAGCCGCCGTCTCGAAATAGACGTGGGATCCTATGGAAAAGACCACCACCGCCACGGAATAAAAGTAGGCCACACTTGAACCCATGGCCACCAACACGTCCATATTGGCTGTCCGGTTACGCAGGCTTTTCCAGCTTCCCACGTAGTAATCCCAGCCGGTGTAAAACTGCACCGGCGTCGCCAGGGCCCATAGAAGCCACCTGGTCCATTCGGCTTCCACCCATGGCCCCAGCAAACCGAAATTGCCACCCATGCTCAACACCAGGAGAGGAGCCGAAAAGATCACTCCCACCCAGAAGCGTACCGTCTGTTGCCGAATCTCCGCCTCCCGGGCCAGGGCTTCGTGGTCTCGGGAACTGTCAGCGGCTTCGGCACTGTAACCGGCCTTGGAAATAGCCGCCATCAGGTCTTCCATGGTAACGATGGACGGCAAGAATTCCACCCTAGCCCGTTCCGAGGCAAAGTTGACCCTGGCGTCGATCACCCCTTCAACCCGCTTTTTGAGGGTGCGCTCTATGTTCATGGCACAGTTGGCGCAGGTCATACCCCCGATGACAAACTCCACCGCTGCTGCCGGTACCTTGTAGCCACTGTCTTCGATCCGCTTGACCACCTTGGTGATGTCGGCCTGTTTCGAATCGAGCTCGACGTTGACCTGTTCGGCGGCAAAGTTGACGTTGACCTTGCGGACTCCGTCCAGCTTACCTACCGCCCTTTCTATGTTCATGGCGCAGTTGGCGCAGGTCATACCGGCAACCGGCAATTGTACTTTAGAGGCAGGCATGAATACTCCTATAATTCCGGACAATAAACGCTGGTAGCAAACTTGCGCAAGTGGGGCTGGCTATTGCAGACCGACAAAGGCGGCTGCACTATTTTGCGGCCGGATAGTTGATCTCGGTCAGCAAAGCCAGGATCTTGTCCCTGTCTGCCGGCGGCTGCCAATGAACGGTAACCTGCTTGGCCTCGACGTCACTTTCAACCAGGCTTACCCCCTCGAGTTCCTTCAGTTCGTTCTCAATGGTCATGGTACAATGATGGCAGGAGATATTCGGAATTCTGAAAGTCTGTTTTTCCATGGTCCAAGCTCCTTTCTTTTGGCCTTCAGGCAAGTTTTAAAAGTAGCGCCTTAACCCAAGTCTAACCATCTTTCAGCAGGCTGTCCATAAGACCGGCCCCTAAGGTTGACGCTCCAACCAACGGCTGTTAGTAACTCAAAGAGAAATCCGGCACCAAAAGGTTACTAAGTGATGAAAGATGATACCGGGATAAACAGCGAAGTTGAACTGATTGCCAGGATGGCCACCGTCTTTGCAGGCAGCGACAGCAATGTCATGACGGGAATCGGTGACGACGCCGCCGTCATCCGGCCTCCAAACCCCGGCGGTGACTACCTGCTCGTTACCAGTGACATGCTGCTGGAAGAGGTTCATTTTTCCCGGCGCTGGGCCGAGCCGGTCCAGATCGGGCGCAAGGCCGCAGCCTGCAACTTGAGCGACATTGCCGCCATGGGCGGAAAGGCCCGCTGGATGTTTGTCTCACTGGCCCTGCCCGCGAACGTTTCCACCCGGTGGACGCTTTCTTTGTGCGAGGGAATCGCCAGGGAATGCCGCTCCCACAAGGTGACCGTTGCCGGGGGGGACACCTGCAAGGGAGATAAAATCGTCATTTCCATCACCCTGCTGGGCTCTGTCGGCCCCCGAAACCTGTGCCTGCGCAGCCAGGCCCAAGTCGGAGACCTTTTGGTAGTCACCGGCCCCCTGGGCGGATCGGCCGCAGGCCTTGCCATGCTACGGTCCGGCCTTGAGCCGGATCCCTACCTGGCGGCAAAGCACCTTACTCCCGGCTGCCGCCTGGACATTGCCGGCCGAATCGCCCCCCTGGCAAATGCCATGATAGACATCAGCGACGGTTTGGCATCGGAAACCGGCCACATCTGCCGCCAAAGCGGGGTCGGCGCCCTTATCCGGGCCGCGGCCATACCCTTTGAAAAGCCTGTCGTCGAGGCAGCCGGAATGCTTGGCTGCGATCACCTCCAATGGGCACTGGCCGGGGGTGAAGACTTTGAACTGCTGTTTACGATCCCGCCCCAAAAATTCAGCCTGCTTGCTTCCACGGTAGCGGGACTTGTCTGCATCGGGGAAATCGTCTCCGAACCCGGCGTCCGGCTCGTTCATCCGGACGGCCGGCGTACCGCCCTTGAGGGTGGCTACGATCATTTTGCAACCGGCGAATAACCAAAGTTGCCATTGCCCCGGCAAAAGCGGCGGGCAGTTGTGGCCGGCATAAGATATCTTGTCGCAGGATTGCTTTTTTGCACTTTTCAGCAATGGCCGCAGTCATCCGACGGCAGGACGGTCTGCAAGACCTGAATCCGGCGTTGAATCTCGGCATCCACCTCTTGCCAGTAGCCAGGATCGTCGATCCATTGCTGAAATTCTTCGCGGTCTATACCTGCCAGGATTTCACGGATGGTTTCATCCTCGACCGTTTCCATCCTCCGGAAGACGTCGGCCATGAAACGCTGCCAAACCTGGTCATCGTTGAGCCGGTCATGGCCGTAGTCCTCGTTGGCACCGATGACGTCTGCCATTACGTTTATCATGCACAACCTGGGGTCCATCCCGTACCCTTTCCTGTCACCCTGGTTCAACCCGGATGATGCACCTCAAATGCCTGCCATCGGCTTTGCATCTTGGCCAAACTTGCCGGCCGCTAAATCCGGGTTCAAATCAAACTACAATTTTGGGCCGCCAACCGCCGGATCGACACAGGTACGAGCAAGCCATGGGCTGCGCGGGCCGCTCAACTCCGTGATCCTGCCTGCTCCGTCTTTGCCCTGGGCCCGGAGCGCCTGCCCCCCTTGCCCCTGTTGGAATACCTTTTACGGGGCCGCCGGCGACGAGATTTGGAACGTGGTTTCTGTTTCAGTTTCGGTAACTTGAGCCAGTCCTCGTCGGGCTGGATACATGGCAGGCTATGGCCTATCAACTTTTCGATAGGCGGGATGAAAAACGAGTCGTCCTCGTCGGCAAAACTGATGGATGTACCGCTGACCCCGGCTCGCCCGGTCCTTCCTATCCGGTGAACGTAATCCTCAGGATCCCTGGGCAGGGTATAGTTGATGACGTGATCCATACCTTCGATATGAATACCCCGGCCGGCCACATCCGTTGCCACCAGGACCCTTATCCTGCCGGCCTTGAAATCTTCCAGAGTCTTGAGCCGCTTGCGCTGCCGGATATCGCCCGACAACACGGCGCAATTAATCCCGTATTTGGAAAAAAGGCCAGCCAGATAGCGGGTTTCATCCTTGCGGTTGCAAAAGACGATTACCCGTTCCAGGTTTTTACGGGTAATGATATTGTACAACAAGGCCCATTTTTCCTGGGCGGTGACTATGTAAACCTGCTGCTCTACCGTATCGGCCGCCACCTGTTCAGGCTCGATTTCGACCACCAGGGCGTCCTTGGTCCACTGGGCCGCCAGGCGCCTGACGTCTTGGGTAAGGGTTGCGCTGAAAAGCATGGTCTGGCGCTCGGTCTTGTGGGGGGTGCTGTAAATTATCTTACGCACATCGGGGATGAAACCCATGTCCAGCATGCGGTCGGCTTCATCTATAACCAGGGTCTCCACCCGGCTCAAGTCGACCTGCCGGTTGCGCTTGAAATCGAGCAACCGTCCCGGGGTGGCCACCATGATATCAATGGCTCCCCCATGGAGTCTGCGCCGCTGTTTTTCGTAATCCATCCCTCCGAAAATGGTCACGATCGAAAACCTTGTGTATTTTGCCAGGGCCCGGGCTTCCTCGGCGATCTGAATGACCAGCTCCCGGGTGGGTGCCAGCACCAGAACCCTGGGCTGGCCTGATTTGCGCTTGGGACCGGGTTCCTGCCGTAACATGCGGGTCAATATGCTGATGATGAAGGCGGCCGTCTTGCCGGTTCCGGTCTGGGCGCGCCCAAAAGCGTCCTTGCCGTCCAAGGCGGAGGGCAATATCTGGGCCTGGATGGGAGTACAATACTTGAATCCCAGATCGGCAATGGCATGCAATACTTCTACAGGAAGACCGAAATCATGGAAACGAACTTTACCTTCTACCGGCTCGACCTTATATTCTTCCGGGCTCCATGAAGCTTTGGTGCCGGCGGCTCCGGCCCCATCGCCCTTCCTTCTCGGTCTTGGCTTGGCCTTCTTCTTGCCGGTTTTAGATCCTTTCCTGGCTTCCGATGCTGGCTGGTTTTGGTCAACTTTCTGTTTGGCTTGGTGGGTCGGGCTGCCCCCGGCTTTTGCACCGGGGCGTATGATTTTCAGAATCTTTTCAATTAATTTTGTCAATTAGTCAATTTCCTCGCTTTCTGCCGCCAATTTAAAATTCCGGTCAATTTAATCGCTCAAACCTGAAATTGTCAAGCCATCAGACTGCAACCCGGATTTTGCAGCTTGTGGTTTTGGCGAAGATACGAGGCGGAGGGAAGCTGGGACAAGTCCCGTCAGTGGTAAGATTTCACCAGTAACGGCGGGCGGTCCAGTAATATTTTGCCCAGTAATAATCGGACATGCTGGATACCATTACCCCATGGCGCGCCGAAGCATGTAAAAATCGCTGCTTGCCCATGTAAATTCCAACGTGCCTGTATTTTCCCGGCGGCCGGAAAAAAACAAGGTCTCCCGGACGCAGTCGGCGACGGCTGACCTGGCGGCCAAGCTTTACCTGGGCGCTGACGGTTCGGGGCAGGTAAATACCGAACAGCTCCCTGTAAAGCACCTGCACCAGCCCGGAACAGTCAATCCCCCCTTTGCCCGTCCCGCCCATCCGGTGGGGTGTGGCTTGCCAGTTCCGCCAGGCTTCCTCCAGCCTTGCGGCAACTTCGGAATCGGACAGGAAACGCCGGTCAGGAGTTCTAAAAGACTCTATCTCGTGTTTGGGCCTATGCCCGGCCGAGTGTTTGAATCGATAAGCCGCTTGATGGTTCGCCCCTTTTGGCGGAGACTGGATATGACCGGTACAGGAAATCGTGCCTGTAGCTATAAGGACGACAACCAAAAAGAATCTGCAAATCAAAGATAAAAGATCTTTCCCGCTTTTTGCCGACATCCCGCAGGGCTGGGGGATGGCTTGTCTTTCAGGTGACTGAGATTGGAAAATGTCCGGATATCCGCCGGTATCTTCAGAAGAACGCTTCACCTGGAAAGATCTCCGGCCGAACCGGTCCACGGAAGCATGTTTGTCAAAAAATCGAGGTTGTAATCGAATTCCATCGAAAGAAACTGGGCCAGGGAATGGAGGGTCACGATGGCGTTTTTGTCCGCATCCCGGCGGGCTTGATCTTCTATTCTGGCCAGCAAACCCTGGTTGACCTGCTCCACCTTCTTGTAGTGCTGTTCGAGAGGGCGCAGGTCCTTGGGGTCTGCCTCGAGGCCTGCTCTTGCTTTCAGGAATTGTTGCAACATGTAAAAGGAAGTCACCCGGACCATGGTTTCTTCAATCGTCGAAAAGGGCAGGTGAAAGCGCGCCATGGGGCGAAAAAAAGACATCACCGGGCAATCGCTGGTTGCCATGATGACACCGAATATCGATGTCAAACCTTCCATGGCGGAAGTCTGCTTGGAATAATTCCGTTCGGCAGCAACGCAGGTTACCTTGCAATCATGGTAGGAACTTACATCCTTGAAAGTTTCGATCAAGTCCACAAGGTTCACGGCGATGGGACAAAAAACATGCCTATCACTTTCCAGGCTGCAGCAGACACATTTCTTGTAATCCAGTTTGGTCCAGTCGGGCGGGGTGCCTTTCCCTTTGTTCAGCAGCCGCAGGCTGGTGGCATCGATCAACAGTTCATAATTGACCGGTGGCACATCGTCGAATTCGAAAATATAAGCGAATCTGATTTGTTTTCTTCTCATCTTACAGCTCTGCCGCAAACCCGTGCCTGC
>JALVRI010000407.1 GCA_027031325.1 Desulfobacteraceae bacterium | reverse complement strand
GTTTTTCTCTGATACTCTTGACCTGTACGCCTTTGTGATCCCGGCTTGTAACCCCATTGCGCCAAACCGGTTTCCCCAGGCTCGCATAGCACCGGGTCAGAATCGGGTCATCTCCGATTTGGAGGTCGGTTGCGGCCTCGACCACCAACCCCAAGAAGCAAGGGAGCCTGCCATGGAATATCAATCCAGCTCAATGGGCAATTACCAGACCGGCAACCGGCAGGGGCTAAGCGAGGCCTCATAGCTTTCCAGGTGGGAATTTTATATCCACCACCATTGTCAGACTGGATAAATTTTCTACACCATTTAACTCATAGCTATCCATCCTGATGACGAAAAATCCGGAAATTCCCATCAAGCCATCTTGTCTCCGGGCCTATCCTCTGTTAAAAAGGACAGGTAATTGGGCGGAACCAATTGATTTCCAACGTATTACCATGAGCCCAGACCCTGGCTTCACCTTGTTCCGGTTTGATATGGGTATTCCGCCAATCCCAGGCCAAAACCTGCTTCCGGCAGCCTTTGCCGGCAAGAAGATGATTAATTGAACCGGGAAAACCCCATGGCTCAACCAGCAAGGGAGAATCGGAAAAACAAGCGGGTTTCCTTCTCCGCCAGCGAGGGACTCTTTGCGGTTATCGAACTGCCTGTCGAAAAACAGCCTCTTACCATGTGCATAGAGGATATCAGCTCAAGCGGTGTCAGGCTCTCATCGTTGAGCGGGGAAACCATGCCCACGGTCGCCCAAGACGACACCTTGGCACTCAAAGAGATTATCGGCACCGCCAGCCTTTCGTTTCAGTCCCCCCTGGAATTGAAAATAAGATGGATAACAAAACGGCCGGGCCGGAAAAAGATAACCCTGGGCGGCGAACTTTTCCCCTCGACTGAAAAAGACCGGAAAACTCTTGCCGATTTTGTAAAGGGAGAAATGCGCTGGAAGATAATCGAGCCCCGGGCGGAAAAAGAGGATCATGCAACTTCAGGGTCCGCCGCCGGGGTAGAACTAAAGGCGCTTCCCCGCCGGACGGCCGAAGCGCCCAGCCAGCCAGTCCCCGCCAAGACATGGTTTTGGCAGATAACCGCCCCCATCGGGCTTATCCTGGTTATCATGGCAACCCTTGGACAATGGCAGGTAAATCGGCTGGGGCAAAGGCTTGAAGAAATCCAGCGGATTGTGTCCGCAAGGTCCCGGATGCCGGCCATCCCAAAAGCAACCGGCCGCCGTCCTGAAAAAAAACCGCCGAAAGTGAACCGGCGTATGGAAGCGATGCTCGACCGGATGGAAAATCTAGGCCAAAGGCTGGAAGACATAAGCCGGCGGATTGACAGGCTTGAAAAATTAGTCTCCGGCCCGCCTGCAAAAGCGGCCCAATCCGCCTCCCTGCCCGGTGAAGAAAAATCCTCTCTTACCGGCAGCTCCAACAGCCCGGTGGCGGCCATGGCGCCTTTTGCGCCTGAAACTAGCTCTGGTTCTTCGCCACCTGTAATCAGTCAGGATCCTGGAAGTACTTTTCACACGGTGAAAAAGGGAGAAAACCTATTCCGCATCGCCTTGCGCCACCACACGACGGTGGAAGAATTGCTGCGCATCAACAACTTGCAACCCCAAGACCCTATCTACCCCGGCCAGAAGATAAAATTACCTTGACCGGGCGGGCTTTGCCCTGGGAGCGTTTCAGGACCGTTTCCCGGTGACGGCCTCAAGGCTTTATGCGAATGATTTCCACGCCCTTGGGGGGTTCGAATTCAAACAGCCGGTCCGGCAAACTGGTGTCAAAATCGTAATTGCGGATAACTATCCTGGTTTCGTCCCCATAGGTGTTGTGGGTAACGATTTGTTCGGCGCAAAAATTCTTGCGGGAAACCGACACGAGGATTTCGGACATCTCCGCCCCGGAACTCAGGGGTACCAATTTTATCCGCCAATAGTCCGGGTTGGCACTTGGTACCAGGGTTACGTCAAAGTTCCTGCGCAGCTGGCCCATCTTGGAAAGGAAAGCAGCCCCCTTGCCCTGGCCGAACATGTCAGGAGCCTGGCCGACCATCACCTGCCGGTCCAGGGGTCTGTATATCCAGAGGCGTTTGCCGTCTGTAACCACGATCTGTTTTTCCGGTTTATGGTATTCCCATCGCATTTTAGCCGGTCTTTTTACCCAAATCCGCCCTTCGGCCGAATCTGAAATATCCATGGCCTTCAAGGTTGAATGCTGAAAGAAGTCGGCTGCAAAACCAGGGCCTGCGTATCGCTTTTGGATGCCGGCCAGGATCTCAGGGAGGCTGTCCCGGGCCTGCAGGCCCCCTGACGGGGCAACCGTCCATATCAACGCCAGAAAAGCAGCCATAACGAACTTCGTATTTGAAACCTTGGGGGCAAATATCATCTTGCAGCATCTCCTCCATCAGGACTCGTTGACAGCAGGATAACACATCAACCCGGATTATGCACTTCAAATGCCTGATGATTTATCACCGCTTGAACTTCACCTTTCCGGTGAAAGTGGGCGCGGAGAAAATACGTACCCTTTAAAAACGGCCTTGGCCGCAAAAGGCGCCTGGATGTTCTAAAAAAATTTTCCAAACTTCATCCAGTAAAACCATCTTGCGCCTAACTGCGGTCACATCCACATATGGCAGGCGGATTCCGCTGGAAAGGGCGTATTCAAGGCCGGCCCGGCGGCGGAAAGAATCGGCAACGGCCGCCCTGGTGAGGGTTTCAGCACAAATTCTCCTCTGGATCGTAAGAAATTCTGCAGCCTCCAGTCCTTGGGGCCACTGGCTGAAAGAACAGACCAGGGTCTCGAAAATCTCGCTGAAATCCTCGTGCCCCTGCATCAGCCTCGTGAGCCCGGCGGTAAAGGCCGCGCTGGAACGGTGAAAACGGCAGCGTTGGTTGCGCATAAACACCAGCAACCTTTGTCGTATCCCTGCCGGAAGATGGGATTCAAGGGTGGTTTTGACCAGAGGTTCCGAGCACCAATCAAGATTAAGGCGTTTTAGGAAAGCCTCTATGGCCTCGGGAGGCAGGCAAACCGGCCAGGAGGTATGCTCACCCGGCAGGCTCACCCTGCCGCTCAAACCCTTGCCGGCCAGTTGCCCCGCAAGTCGGCCAACCTGTTCCTGGCCAAGAGCGGATCCGTCCAAGATGGATTCGAGCTCCAACTGGAGGGCGTGGGTCGGAGAAAAGACAAGATCCAGTACCACCGCAGCATCGCTCTCAGCGCATGACTCAAACAAGCGACCCAGATCGTCGGGCGTGGTTCCCCCCAGACTGGAAGCGATGAAGTCGAGCACGTGGTCGTCAAGGACCACCGGCTTTTGCAAGGCGGACCTTATTGTCTCAAAAAGCCGTCCAAAATCGGCAAACCGGTTCATACCGGCTTTTTACCACAGCCGTACTTCAGGTCAACCATGCTTACTGCTGCCGGGCGGCTCCGGCTTTCTGGCCGCAACGGTGGTTCGGCACCTCTCAACCTGCTACAACTGCAGATACCTGCTCCATGCGGGACTTGAGTTCCCGGATGGCCTCGTCTATTCCATCCAGCTGGCTGTCCCTGACCTGGTTTTCGATCTGCTTGGCCAGGGTATGGATATCCATCAGGCCCAGGTTGCCTGCCGCCCCGCTGAGGGTGTGGGCCGATTTCATGACTTGTTCGAAATCCTTGCTCTCGGCAGCTGCCTGGAGCCGGCTGAAATCGTCCGAGCCGGTCTCGACAAAAAGTTCGACCAGCTCCTTGAACTCGTCTTCCTCCAAGCCCAAACGGGCACCAAGTTCTTTGAAATCCATGATAATTCCTCCTCTGATTATGATGATGATCGTCCGGGTTGTTCTTCGCTTGCCGGATCGTCCGGGCGACGGCATCGGACACCAGGTCTTCAATTTTTGGATGGTTCAACCATCAAAAGACAAGTGCCCGCCCGGCCGGTATGGAAGATTCCAACCAGGGCTGACACGACTTACTGCATCTGCTTTGAAAGAACATAGTTTTTGACCATTTCGAAAACAACCTCGCGCTTGATGGGCTTGGTCACGTAGTCGTTCATACCGACCTCGAG
>JALVRI010000406.1 GCA_027031325.1 Desulfobacteraceae bacterium | reverse complement strand
GCATAATCCGGGTTCAGTTAAACATCCAAAGGTTTCGGAAATCCTGGATAGGCTTATAAACCGGAACCCGGAATTGTGTCTACCTGTATTTTTCGGGCAAAACCGCCGTCGGTGCCCAGTCGGCCGGAAGCTTCTGGCCCGGCTGTTCGCCGAATTTCTCCTTTAAGGGTTTGAGGCCCGGGCGGGCGAACTTGGGATGGCCCTCTTTGAGGGTCCGGCCGTTGATCACCGCCTCGGATCTGAGGCGCTGGCCGACCGTTTTTTCCATCTGGCGTCCGAGCCAGAGGATGCGGTCCACGTCGTAACCGTGCTCGATTCCCATCTCGTCGACCTGGACCAGCAGGTCTTCCAGGCATACCAGGCCCACGTAGCGCGGATCTTCGTAGTAATATTCACCGGTTCCTTTTACCGGACAATCGTCCAGGAAGTTGGCCGGCTGGCCGCCCAGGCCTCCCAGGGTGGCTTCGAAGTGGGAAATACCCGCCTGGAGAGCCGCCAGGACCGATGCCGAGGCCACCCGCTTGGTTTCGTGGAAATGGGCGATATGGACCTCGGGATGGGGTATGGCGTCCATGATCATGGAAAAATAGCGGTATACTTCGGGTGACGAGGCACTGCCGTCGTGATCGGCATGTTCTATGTCGTCGGCCCCGATCTCCAGCCAACGCCTGGTGAACTCAACGGCGTCTTCCAGCTTTGTGGCGCCCCCTATGGGGCTGCCCCAGATGGTGCTGACCGTGCCGCACATCTTTATCCCGGCGTCGTGGCATTTGCGGATACAGCGCTCGGCCTCTTTCCAGTAGGCCGGCAGGGTGGTGCCCGAGTTGGCAAAGTGGTGTTCTTCTTCGGTGGAGACCATCATCAGGACCCGGTCGGGGCCGATGCCCTCCTCTTTGAGGCGGATGGCCCGGTCGACGGCCGGTTCGCGGATGGTAATGGCCGTCAGCACCAGCTCATCGTAATTTACTCCCTTGCGCTGGCAACGCTGTTTGAAACGGTCCGAGCGCAGGTGCCTGAAAAGGTCTTCGGCGTCTGCAAACTGGGGCATCAGGTAAGGGTTGCCGAGGTTGGTGACCTCTATGTTGCGACACCCGGCGAATATCAATTCTTCCAGGTAGAAGATCTTGGCCCGGGTGGAGATGAATTTTTCAAGGTGCTGGAACCCGTCCCGGACGGTGATGTCGCCAATGGTAACCTTGCGCGGCATGCGGGGAAATATTTTCCAGTAATCGTATTCGGTCATGGCACTCTCCTTGTTTGCTTGTTTTATTTTCCTTTGTAATTCGGCCGGCGTTTTTCACGGAAAGCGGCCAGGCCTTCGAGCCGGTCCTCGGTGGGAATGCACACCCAGTATGCATTGGACTCGATGGCCAGGCCGGTGTTCAGATCCGTCTCCAGGCCGTAGTTGATGGCGTATTTTGCCTGCTCGATGGCAATCGGTCCGGTTTCGCATATCATGGCGGCCATTGCCCGGCACTCGTCGATGAGCTT
This sequence comes from Desulfobacteraceae bacterium, assembly GCA_027031325.1. Taxonomy (GTDB): domain Bacteria; phylum Desulfobacterota; class Desulfobacteria; order Desulfobacterales; family Desulfosarcinaceae; genus JALVQM01. Next base: position 10,433 of record JALVRI010000406.1, on the reverse strand, counting down.
TTCCCGGGGGCAGACCTTGTTGACCAGGCCGATCTCCAGGGCCTCGGAGGCCCCTACCCGGCGGCCGGTGAAAATCAGTTCCTTGGCTTTGCCCTTGCCCACCAGGCGCGGCAGGCGCTGGGTCCCGCCGGCACCCGGAATGATGGCCAGGCGGGTTTCGGTAAGCCCGAGGGTGGCGTTGTCCGAGGCGATCCTGATGTCCGAGGCCAGGGCCAGTTCGGTACCGCCGCCGAATGCGTGGCCGTTTACAGCGGCGATAACCGCTTTGGGCAGATTCTCGATACGGCTGAAAAGGTCGCGGATGGTGAAGATGTACTGCTTGACCTGATCGGGAGTGAGGGTAGCCCTTTCCTTGAGGTCGGCCCCACTGCAAAAAGCCTTTTCACCTGCCCCGGTTATGATCACCACCCGCACCTTGGGATCGAAACGGATCGATTCCACCGCCTCGGACAGGGCCCTCAGGAGGGCGAAATTAAGGGAGTTCATCACCTGGGGACGGTTGAGGGTCAACAGGATTACCCCGTCTTTTTCTTCTTTCAGCAAAATGTCTTCATTCATGGTTCGACTCTCCTTTGTTCAGCATCCTATATGCCTCGAGATGACTATCCGCTGGACTTCAGAGGTGCCCTCGCCGATATCCAGCAGTTTCTGGTCACGGTAAAAACGTTCCACGTCGTAGTCTTTCATCAGGCCGTAGCCGCCGTGGATCTGAACGGCATGGTCCACGACCCGGCCCATGGTTTCAGAGCAGTAGAGCTTGGCCATGGCGGCATAAAGTTCGAACGGCCGGCCCTTGTCCTTGAGCCAGCAGGCCTTGTAGAGCAGGTTGCGGGCGCACTCTATTTGCATGGCGCAATCGGCCAGCTTGAAGGCCACGGCCTGGAACTTTGAAATCGGCTGGCCGAACTGCTCCCTTTTGCGGGCGTATTTCAGGGCCAGTTCGTAAGCTCCCTGGGCCCCTCCCAGGCCCATGGCGCCGATGGAGAGCCGGCCGCCGTCGAGGGTCTTGAGCATCTGATGGAAACCGTCTCCCTGTTTGCCAAGGATGTTGGCATGCGGTATGCGGACCTGGTCGAAGTATAGTTCGGAAGTGTTTGAGGCCCGCCACATCATCTTCCTCTTCATGGCCACGGCCTTGAAGCCGGGGGTTCCGTGCTCGACCAAAAAGCAGGTATACTCCGGCTTGCCGTTGGGCCGCTTGCCGGTTACGGCCTGGACCGTGACCCCCAGGGACATTTCGCAGGCGGCGTTGGTGATAAATATCTTGGAGCCGTTGATTACCCAGTGGTTGCCGTCGCGCACGGCCGTTGTCTTGCTGCCGCCGGCGTCAGATCCCGCGGTGGGCTCGGTCAGGCCGAATCCCCAGAGAGCTTCGCCGCTGCAGAGCTTGGGCAGGTACCTGCGTTTTTGTTCCTCGGTTCCGAAATAATAGATGGGTCCGATACCCAGGGAGTTGCCGGCGGCGATGGTGGCCGCCTGGGAACCGTCCACCCTTGCTATTTCTTCCACCGCGATGATGTAGGAGACGTAGTCCATCTGCTGTCCGCCGTAGCGTTCATCTACGAACATTCCGAAAAGGCCGATTTCTCCCATCTTGCGGGTCAATTCCGGTGAGAATTCTTCCCTTTCATCCAGTTCCTGGGCTACCGGAGCGATCTCTTTTTCCGCAAACCGGCGGACCTCCTTGCGGATCATTTCCTGTTCCCGGGTAAGATCGTAATCCACGCTTGCCTCCTTTGGATGGATTTAGGCGGGCAGCGGCTCAATCCGGCCCTGCTTCAGTCCGCTGATGATGAAGTTTTCATAGATGGTGGCTATTTCGTCCACCGTCAGCCGGCCTTCCGGCTTGAACCAGAACGCGCCGGCGGTACACAAGGTCAGGATAGCGTAGGAAAGTATCTTGACATCGCAGGGGGCAAATACTCCCCGGCGGGTACCGGCGGCGATCAGTTCCTGGAAAATACCCTCGTACTGGTCGCGCATGGCGACTATTTCAAGGTAGTTGGACCGGCAAAGACCCCGCAACTCGCTGCTGGCGATGAAGGTTTCCTTCTGGTGCTCCAGGTGGAAGTGGACATGGCAGCTTACGGCCCGCCGCATGCGCTTTTCGATGCCGCTGACCCGTTCCAGGTTGCGGCGCAGGTAAGCGGTCAGGGCGGCCATGGTATCGTGCATGATTGTAAAGAGCAGGTCTTCCTTGCTGGCGAAGTGATAGTAGATACTTGCTTTCTGGATACCGCAGGCCCCGGCTATCTCACTGATGCTGGTTGCGTAGTACCCTTTTTTGAAAAAGAGGTCGATGGCGGCTTGGGTGATGGTGTTTTTCATGGCGGCCATGGTATCCTGCTTCCTGCCGGCCCGAGGTTACCGACCGGTCGTTAGGTAAAATATTAGCTTGGCGACCGCCTGTCAAGAGGATTTTCATCGGCCCGGGGATTGCCCGGAACCTGGTGGTCGGAGTGTTGATTGCCGGGTGGCCGGCCGCTGAGCATGATTGCGAGGACGCCGCAGGCCGACAGGATTCCGGTCTCATTTGCCCTTCCATTGCGGCTGGCGGCGCTGGCTGAAAGCCGCCAGGCCTTCTTTGGCATCTTCGGTGCTGCAAAGGCTGGCAAACAGTTCTCCCAGGTGATCGAGGGCCCGGTGGTAGGGTAGTTCATCCAGGGCGTATATTCCCTGCTTGCCGATCTGGAGGGCCAGGGGGCTTTTTGCGGCCAGCTTGCGGGCAAGGCGCATGGTGGCCGTTTCCAATTCTTCGTCCGGCACCACCTTGTTGACCAGCCCGAGCTCCAGGGCCTGATCGGCCGTTATTATATCCCCGGTAAGTACCATCTCAAGGACCTTCTTGCGGCTTGTCAGGCGGGACAAGGGCACGGCCGGTCCAAGGCAGATAAGCCCCACGTTGATGGCGGTGGTGCCGAACTTGGCGCTTTGGGCGGCCACGGCCATGTCGGAAGCAAAGACGAGCCCGGCCCCGTTGGCCACGGCATAGCCCTGGACCATGGCGATCACCGGCTTTTTCATGCGCGCGATGGTATGGTTGTGGCTGTCCATGAGACGGATGAGTTCCCGATACCGGCGGTGATCCTTGTCCTGGAACTGGTCAAGGGCGATGCCGGTGGAAAAGTGACGGCCGTTGGCCTTGATGACCACGACCCGGGTTGCCGGGTCGGCATCGAAATCCTTGAGGGCTGCATTGAGCTGTCGGGCGAATTCGACGTCGAAGGTGTTCTTTTCCTCGGGGCGGTTGAGGATGATGATCCCCACCGCGTCCTGGCTTTCGGTCAGGATTGGTTTTGCTGTCATCTGCGCCTCCTTGGAGGGGTGTTGGATGAATGTTGCCTCAAGTCACCGGTTGAGCCGGGCCGGCGTGATGGCTTATAGGGCCGGTCGTCCCTGGCACTCCATGGTCCGGCCCTGCCGGTCAGGTCCCCAGGTATATCAAACATCCCAGATAGATTAGCGTGGCCGGCATGGCCAGGGCAAGTCGAATCTTGGAAATTAAGGTGGCCGGGTTGAAGGTTTTTGTCCGGCCTAAGCTGGTGCCGTAGAGCAGGGTGAGCAGAAGGACCGGAACGATGTACTGGGTGGGAAATCACCAGAAGGTGCCGGCCTGGAGGCCGGGGGACAAAGATTGTTATGGGTTGCGGGCGGCCGCAGGCTTATCTCCTGCGGCCGCATCCAGTTTTTATCCGCGGCCCCACTCCTTGTCGCGCAGTTCCACCCGCCGGATCTTGCCGCTGACCGTCTTGGGCAGGGCGTCGACGAACTCGATCTTGCGTGGGTATTTGTAGGGAGCGGTAACCTTCTTGACGTGCTCCTGGAGTTGCCTGACCAGCTCGTCGCTGGGGCTGTATCCGGGAGCCAGGATGATGAAAGCCTTGACCACCTCACCCCTGGTTTCATCGGGGCTGGCGACGACCGCCGATTCGGCCACGGCCGGATGTTCGATCAGGGCGCTTTCGACTTCGAAAGGCCCGATGCGGTAGCCCGAGGTAAGGATGACGTCGTCGGCCCGGCCCACGAACCAGAAGTAACCATCTTGGTCCACGTAGGCCCGGTCGCCGGTCAGGTACCAGTCTCCACGATAGGTTGCCGCCGTTTTTTCGGGCTCTTTCCAGTATTCTTTGAACAGTCCCACCGGCCGCTCCGGTTTCACCTTGACGGCGATGTCCCCTTCCGTGCCGGCGGGCAGCTCGTTGCCTTCCTCGTCGATGACCGCCAGATGGAAGCCGGGGGTCGGCTTTCCCATGGAGCCGAAGCGCGGTTCCAGGCATGGAAAACTACCGCAAAGCAGAACGGTCTCGGTCTGGCCGTAACCGTCGCGGATGATGCAGCCGGTGGCCTTCTTCCAGACGTCGATGATTTCAGGGTTGAGCGGTTCGCCGGCCCCGACGCAATGGCGCAGGTGAGGAAACTTGTAAGCGCTAAGGTCCTGGAGCACCAGCATGCGGTAGATGGTGGGGGCTCCGCACATGGTGGTAACCGGGTATTTGGAAAGCAATTCGAGTGTCTTTTGGGGATCGAAGCGGTCGGTATGATGGATGAACTGGGCCGCCCCCATGTTCCAGGGACCGAAGTAGCTGCTCCAGGCAGCCTTGGCCCAGCCCGTGTCCGAAACGTTCCAGTGCAGGTCGTCCGGCTTGAGGTCGAGCCAGTACCTGCCGGTTACCTGATGGCCGATGGGATAGGAGGCATGGGTGTGCAAGGCCATCTTCGGGAAACCGGTGGTTCCGGAAGTGAAGTAGACGATACAGTTGTCATCGCTGCGGGTCTTTGCGGTTTCGAACTGCTCCGGGGCCGCTTCCACCGCATCGGTGTAGAAGATCCAGCCGTCGCGGGGTTCTTCGATGATGATGCGGGTCTTGATACTCGGGCATTTGTCGGCCACTTCTTCGAACTTGGCGGCGATTTCGTGGTTGGTGACGATGCAGACCGCTTCCGACTTGTTGACCCGGTACTCGATATCCTTGGAAGTGAGCTGGGTTGTGCCCGGAGCTATTACGGCCCCCATCCGGATACAGGCGGTGAAGGTTTCCCACCATTCGATGTTGCGCGGCAGGATCACTATGACCACGTCGCCTTGCTTGATGCCTTCGGCGGCCATGACATTGGCCAGTTTCCTGGATGCCCGGCTGATGTCGGCGAAAGTTTTCTTGATCTCGGTTCCGGCGTCATCGACCCAGAGCATGGCCGGCTTGTCCGGGTCTTGGGCCCACTTGTCGATCACCTGGCCGGCGAAATTGAAGTACTCCGGCACTTCCCATTTGAACTGGGCATACTCCTTGTCGTAGTCGGTCATGTTGTACTGCATTGGATCTCCTTTCTTCTGACCTTGGATCGTCTTTTTAATCCACGTGCTGGGCGGCGATGAAAGAAGGGTTTCAGGCAGCCTTTTACCGGTCGGCGTTGCAGGCCGCCCCGATGGTTCGGGCTGAAAACGAGGCGGCTTGCAGCAGGCGGACCGGCACCTGGTAACCTCCGGGAAACGGTATTTCGGAATGAGCGTTCGTTCGGATGCAAAAAACTCTTCCAATCACTGAATCGGATTTAGGAGACAGGCGGTGTTTTGACAATCGGTCGGCGACTGATTTTGGTGTCGGCTCTTTTGCCTACAGGTGCAAGTCGCAGAGCCTACATGGCTGTAGGTGATTTACCTATCCGGCAAAGCGGGGGTGGTCGCAATCGGGGCATTGAACCCGGATTTTGCAGCTGGCGAGTTTGGCGAAGGTGGGAGACGGAAGGCAGGCGGACGTATTTCAGGCATTTGAAGTGCGTAATCCGGGTTGAACATGGGAAGCATGGGTTGAGCTGATCGAGCCGGCCATTGGAAGCTGCTTGCGGGGCTGTTTTCAAAATCCGGCCGGCCGGCGGCGGTTTACGGCAAGCGGCCGGTCTTGTCCCATTGAACGGCACAGCGGACCAGTTCATTGGCGTGCTTGAGGCGCAGCTTTTCTTTGATCCGTTCCCGGTAGGTGCCGATGGTCTTGATGCTCAGATGAAGTTTGACCGCTATTTCGCGGGTGGTGAAACCGCAACCGATGAGCCGAAATACTTCAAGTTCTCGTTCGCTGAGCAACTCTGAAACGTCCTGGGCACTGTGGCGGGGACGGTCGGCAAGGTGGATCAGGATGTGTTCCTTGACCTTTTCGTTGAGGTAGATTCTTCCGGCCAGCACCTGGCGGACCGCGGTAACCACGGACTCCATGGCCTCCTGTTTCATGACGTATCCACGGGCCCCGGCCCTGATGGCCCGTTCGGCATACAGCAGTTCATCGTGCATCGACAGGATCAGCACCGGCAGATGGCGGTCGTAGTCCACCACCTGGTGGACCAGATCCAGGCCGTCGCTTTCCTTCAGGGTTATATCGGCGATGATCAGGTCGGGTTCGGTTTCGGCGATGGCTTTCCAGGCCTGGGAAACGGTCTCGGCCTCGGCACAGACCAGCATGTCGCTTTCCTGGTTGATCAGCTCGCGCAGGCCCCAGCGGAAAATGGGATGATCTTCGACTATCAGAATTTTCTTCTTTTCGTCCACGAACCCGGCCCCGATTACTCCTAATGTTCTACTTGTCACTTGCAGCCGTATCCGGTGTCAATACCAGGCGGACCACGGTGCCCCGCGGTTTGCGGCGTCTGATATCCAGGCCGGCTCCGATCATCTTGGCACGAAAACCCATGATCCGCAACCCCATCCCGTCCGACTCCGGTTCCGGGGGTATCCCACAGCCATTGTCGGCGATGGTGACGACGATCTTGTCTTTTCCGGCCGTAAGGCTGATATCGATCCTGTCGGCCCCGGAATGGCGGGCGGCGTTATGGGCCGCTTCCTGGACTATGCGGAAGATATGGGTGGCGGCCAGGTGGTCCCTGATCAAGACATCGCGGTCGCCATGGAACCTGCAATCCAGCCCGAAGATGGCCTCGGTGTTGGCGGCCAGTTCTTGCAGGGCCGGGGCCAGGCCGTGATCTACCCAGTATACCGGGCACAGGCCGCGGGCCAGGCGGCGGGTTTTTGAAATGGCCTCTTTCAGCAGATCGGCTATCTTGGCGGCAAACCCGGCCTGCTCCGGTTCGCTTTGGCGCAGGGCCTTGCTGAGGACCCTGGCCAGCCCTTCGATCCCGATAAGGTGCGGTCCCAGGTCGTCGTGGAGGTCCTGGCCGATCTTCTGCCGTTCCCGGTCACCGATATCGAGAAGTTCCCTTTCGAGTCTCTTGAGGGCGGTCACGTCGCGGTGGATGATGACCGAACCGAGGGGTTCGCCCCGGGCGTCCCGGTAAACCGACCCCCTGATACTCACGTCGACGGTCCTGCCGCTCTTGGTGAAACGGCGGGTCTCGAGGCTGTAGACCGGTTTTCCGGCGGCGATGGCCTTCAGTCCGCAACTTGTTTCCGGCCAACTGTCAGGGGGTACGAAATGGTCCATCTTCTTACCCCGGCATTCATCCAGGGTCCAGCCGAATACCTGGCTGAAGGCGGGGTTGAGATAGATCACCCGGCCCTCCATGTCGTAGACGATGATGGGGTCGGGAGCCGCCTCCATGACCGACCGGTAGCGCTCCTGGCTGACGCGCAGGGCCTCTTCGGTCTGGCGGCGTTCGGCGATTTCGGCCTTCAAAGAGCGGCTGTAACTTTCCAGTCGCCGGGAGTAAAGATCGAAGTAGTGGGTAAGCTGTTCGATCTCGTCCTTGTGTTGCGGTTCGGGCAGGGGATCCGGTCCCGAGCCCTTGTTCATGCGCCGGATGAGCCGGTCAAGGGGCTGGGTAATGGAATCGCTTATCAGGAAAGAGATGGGCAGAATCAGGATCATGGAAGCCAGTAAGGTCAAGAGGATTACTTTTGCCAGGGTATCGAGGGGGGAGTAGAATTCGTCCAGGTAGCTGGAAGAAGCAACGATCCACTGGTATTGGGGCAGGTAGTTGAAGATGACCAGCTTGCGTCGCGCCTTTGGTTCGCCGGGGTTGCGCCAGGAGTAGATCAGCTTGCCGTTTTTACGCCTGAGCATGGTTTGGAGGGGTTCGTGGGCCAGCAGCTGGTTTTTGAGAATATTGACCCCTTGAAGCTTGGGGTGGATAATGGCGTTGCCCTGGCTGTCTACCACGAAGGCGTAGCCGCTTTTACCGAAACGCAGGGCCAGGACGCTGTCGCGGAAGTCGTCCACGTTGACCAGGGTGTTGAATTCTTCCCGGTATGACGAAACGGTGATGATCCAGTCCCAGGGGGCAAAGTAGGTCATGTACATGGCCTTGGGCCGCGGTTCGTTCTCGCCCGGATTGCGCCAGTCGTATTCCAGGTAGCCTTGCTTGTTGTGAATCATTTTGCGGACAAAGGCGTGCCTCGAGATGTCGGCCCCCACAAGCCCGGCTTTGGGATGAACCAGCAGGACGCCCTGGGAGTTGACCACGGCGATATATCCGGTCGTGCCGATAGTTTGGGCCAACAACAAGGCGGCGGCCTGCTGTTTGGCCTGCCGCAGGGTTATTTCACCCGCCTTGTAACGGCGGTAAAAATAGCGCACCAGGTCGAGGTTTTTTTCCGCCACGGCCCGCAGGTGATTCTTGATGGATACCGAGGCCGCCGTGGTGACCATGTTCAGCAAGGTGGCGGTCGAATTTTTCAAGTCACTTTCAAGGGTGGTCTGGACCGTGCGCCGCAGCAAGGAATACAAAATGAAGCTGGCGAGGCTGATGACGATCAAAAAGGTGAGGCTGTAGCTTATGAGCAGCTTGTGACGAATGCGCATAGACTTGAAAAATCGAGAAATCCGCATATCAACAATCCTTGTCTGGCTTCGGAGAACACCAGTCAGGGCACTTGAAATCGCTTTCGATCCCTTTTTGAAAACGAACCGCCACCGCCGTTGTCGTCTCCCCGGGTGGGTTTTCGATCCCGGCCGGGATGTCGTCGATTTGCTCCCCTTGCCGGAAACCCTGTTTCCCATGGTGGCTTGGACCGCGAAAACCGTCCCCGCGGCCCCGTTAGTTATACAGAGTTGCTTGCGGTTTGCAAGCACCGGTGCCGGCTTTGCACCTGCAGTCCGGGTGTGTCGGAAAGTGACTGCCGGCGCTTGGGGCCGGCAACGGCGGGACGGAGCGCCAAATCCATCATCGGCTTGACAAAGAGGGGGCGGGGAGCTATGTATGACTGAGCGTTCGTTCGGATTGATGATTTCCTTTCCGACCCGGAGCCGGGCAAAGGAGCTTAATGAAACAAGGTTCAGCATCGCTGCGGGATGTGCCCACCCAGGTAAAAAACAAGGACCTGGTTGCGCTTCGCCGTCGCCAGATCGTGGATGCGGCGGTAGAGTTGTTTTTCGCCAAGGGTTTCCACAAGACCACCACCCGCCAAATCGCCCGGGCCGCCGGAATCTCCATCGGTTCGCTTTACGAGTATATCGCCTGCAAGGAAGATATTCTCTACCTGGTCTGCGATGCTATTCATGCCGAAATCGAAAAAGGCGTCTCAGAGGCCCTGGAAAGGGCCAGGGCCGGGATCAACCCTTTGGCCGAGGTAATCAGGGAATATTTCCTGGTATGCCATCGCATGAGTGACCATATCTTGCTGATATATCAGGAGACACAGTCTTTGCCCACCAGGTGGCGGAAGGTCGTCCTGGAAAACGAGATCAGGATAACCGGCCTTTTTACCCGCATCCTGGTGCAATTGATGGAATCCGGACACCTGGCGGCCCTGGATGACCGGGCCCTGGACCTGATAGCCCACAACATAACCGTTCTGGGGCACATGTGGACTTTCAGGCGCTGGTTTCTGGCCAACCATTACAGCATTGATCAATACATCGAACTGCAAACCGCCTTCATTCTGGGAAGCTGCAAGGCGGGCAGCGGGCGCCGGTCGTGAACAAGGCGGCCGGGATGGAAATTTTGCTGCCGGTATGTCTAACACACTAACTTTTCTAGGGGGACAGGATGGATTTTGAACTGACCAAAACACAAAAGGACATTCAAAAAGCGGTTAAGGATTTCTGCAAGGGCGAGTTCGACAAGGAGTTGGCCCTTGAGCTTGAAGAAAAGCACGAGTTTCCGAAGAAAATATGGCAAAAGGCGGGTGAAATAGGCCTGATCGGAGTCCACTTTCCGGAAGAATATTCCGGTCAGGGCCTGGGGTGCATGGAGGCCATCCTGGTGGTGGAAGAGCTTTGCCGCAACGATTCCACCATCGGCAGCGCAATTGCACTTTCTTCGTTCGCCTCCGAACTGATCATGCATTACGGCAGTGAAGAACAGAAGAAAAAATTTCTTCCGGAAGTCGCCGAGGCCAGGATGCTGTCGGCCGGCGCCTTCACCGAGCCGGACCATGGCTCGGACATAACCTTCATGAACACCACTGCCGTCAAGGACGGTGACCACTGGGTGATCAACGGCGGCAAGACTTTCATCACCAACGGCGGCCTGGCGGGTTTCTACTCGGT
>JALVRI010000405.1 GCA_027031325.1 Desulfobacteraceae bacterium | reverse complement strand
GATCGATGGTAAAAACGACTCCTGCCATCTCGGCCTCTATTTGGCGCTGAACAACCACGGCCACGGGCTTTTTCCCGGCCAGGGATTTGCGCCGGCGATAGGCCCTCAAAGGGCTTGAAAACCAGGCCGCCCAGCACTCCAGTATTTTTGCGGGGATCTCATCCAGCGGTGTATTCAGAAAGGTGAGCAGTTGACCGGCCATTGAATGCTCGTATCCGTCTTCGCCGACTCCCGATGAGCGGACGGCGAATCGTGTCGAATTCAATCTACGGCAGGCTGCCAGAAGGGACTTGCTGAATTGCCGGGGAAGCCGGATAGCACGAACCTGGGCGGCAGTCGATTTGTCGCCCACGAAATTGGACCAGGCCTCGGTTGTGACGATGATCGCCTCGGGTACAGGGAAGCCGGCCTGGTACATGGCCGCCAGGCGGGCTCCTTTGGCACCGCTGATACCCGGATCACAAGCCCGCGGCTCATCCAGGTCTATCCATGGCCGCAAGCACCGCCCGGAGGCAGGAGATCTTCCAAAGGCCCTGGTCAACCAAGTCTCAATATCCCAAATGGGCATGGACATTTCCTTCTTCGGTTCGGCTCACCGGAGCTGATGATTGCCAGCAGCCCTGGATGGTAAGTCTGTCATGGTTCCCGATCAAAGCCCATTGAAGTCAGCGCTCATCACTTCCAAGGCCGCCAGGACCGGCCCGATGAAATCCAGCGGCATGATATTGTGTCCCATAAGGTAGAGGTTGACCCTTACCAGCGCCAGGTAAACGGCGTTGAGGGCCAGCAAGTAATCCACCGGACGCCGGCTTAAATCCACATCCAGGTGGCGTTCCAGGCAGCTGTAGTAATGGTCCAGAAGCCTACGGCGCCTTTGAGACGGGCAAGTGGCCGGCAGGGCAAAGGCGAACAATTCGGCCAGATCATGCTCTGGATTCTGGACGCAGGCAAGCTCCCAATCGTAAAAGAGCACCCCCCGATCGCCCCTGCCCGTATCAAAGCAGATGTTCCTGGGAGTACAATCATTGTGGGTCAATGTCAGGCCCCATTTTCGCATCTCTGCCAGGTGGCGGGGGCCGTTTTCCAGAAAGGCAAGCATCCGCTTGCGCAAAGAAGGGGCAAGCAGGTCCGGAAACCGGCGGGCATTGAACTCGGTCAGGCTTGTCAAAAGGTCGCGGGCCGCCTCGATTTGATCCGGATCGAGCCGGATGACCGATTCCGGCAAATACGAGAACCCGCGGCTGTCTTGCCAGAAGCATGAGTGAATCCTGGCAAGGCTTTCGAGGCAAAGACGCAGATCATCGTCGTTCATCCGGTCCTGGAGGCAGTTCCCACTAAAAAAACGGCATCCTGATAGATCTTCCATCAAGACGGCAAACAGATCGCGCTCCGGGTCGCAGTAAGTTCCGAAAATCTTTGGCACGACATCCGGCAGTTTACTCGCAACAGCACGGAATACTTCCACTTCCCGCAGGTGGCTGTTTTCAAGGCCGAAGATTCCGAAGTTGGCCTCGAAAAGGCCCGCCAGGGAGTCATGACCTGTCATCCGCGCCACCTGGACACCGATGTCGAGCAATTCACGGTCATGGGGTTTGATCTTGAGCACCACCTCAAGCGGCCCCCGATCCAGTTCAAGCCGATAGCGATGCAGTCCGTAGACCGACCGGCGCCGGTGGTTGATTACCATGGCGGACAGGACCGCGTTGGCGGTATCGAGTTCAAGACGGGTCACGCTTCGGACCCGGCCTGAATCGGCCGGCAGCATTTGCCTGAAAAAGGCCGGGTTGATTTGGGCAAAGCTTATCCCGGCCCGGGAGCGGCGGCGGCCGAGCTGATCGTGGGCGCGGGCGAAACGGTTGGTAGCAATGGCCGCCCCGGTTGAAATGTCCAGGGCCAGACAGGTTGCAGCGATAATCTCCGCCAGTCGAAAAGCCTTGCCGTCTCCTTTGCATCCCATTATCTCCAGGCATTCGGCCTGGCAGGGAAGCCAGGTTCCCCCTCCGACGGTACCGATAACCAGGCCTGGTAGATAGACCGTGCACACAAGGCACCGGTCTTCGGCACGGGTCTTGAAGATTCCGCAGGCCGATTCGTGGATGGAGGCAAGATCCTGGCCGGTGGCCGCGAAAACCGCGGCCACCACATTGGCGAAATTGATGTTGGAACCGCACATGCCGGCCTCAAGAGCGCCCGTTTCTCCGGCTTGCCAGCAACGGGAGAACCTTTCCGGGCTGATCCCGAGCTTGGCCTTGAGAACATCGCCGGGGATCCTGCAGGAGGCGGTCACCGAGATACCACGCCCCACGGTAAAGTTCTGCAGGTTTACCTTTTTGTCTCCGGAAAGGTTACCTTCGATCATAAAATCGAGAGGACCGATTTCAGGTCGGCGGGCGGCCTCTTCCCTGATCCAGCGGCTGGCCATCCAGGTGCAGGCGGTCGTCATGTTCTGGCCGGCGGCATCCCCGGTACAGTAGTGAAAACGGAGATGAAGGGTATCTCCGAATACGAAAGTCGCCACCCGTTGAAGAGCGGCTACGGATGAAACGCTTTCCGCCTGGCGGCGGATTTCCGCCAGGTTGTCCTGGATCCATCGTTCCAGGGCAAGGGCTGCAGGCAGGTCACGGCAAAAAAAGACGGGAGCCCTGGTCATGGTTTGTCCCAGGACCTGAACCTGTACCCCGCCGGCAAGGTTACAGGCCAGGGCTCCTCTTGTCATCGAGGCCACAAGGGCACCTTCACTTGTGGCCACCGTAACCGGAATCACCCCCTGGGCATAAAGCCCGTTTATTCGGATGGGCCCGGCTATACCCACCGGAATCTGAACCGCACCGATGTAATTTTCGATATTTCCGGCCAGGGACTCCGGTTGCAGGATGGTTTGTGAAAGGGCTTCCACCTTTGAGCCGGTGGTGGAGGCAATCCAGTCGCGGCGACCAGCCACTGCTTCCGGGCTGTAATGGCCCTTGCGACCGAAATACGGCAGCCGGGTGGCAGGGTCGGTATCGAAATGCCGGGGCGATTCGAGCCTGGCCATAAGTTCTGCCAGGCTTGCCGAAGCATGCCGTCGGGCCGGGGCCACGGAAACAAAGAGGCTGTCACCGCGCCGGACAACCCGGCGTACGATCAGGTCGGGCAACTGAATTTTGGAACCGTACTTTTGAGCCTCTACCCGGCAGAGCCTGTCACCCTGTGACAGACAGACCGCATGCAACAGCTCTATCAAAAGTCCATCTTCCCAGTAAGTGTCTATCTCGGCCCGGTGGATGTCCCCGGCGGATAGAAAAACCACCAGCGGCCTGCGCCGGCGATGATACCTGCGGGGTCTTTGTCGAAAGCTGGCACGGGCTGTATCTTGATCTGAAGCGGCTGAGTTCATCGTCCGGTGACCATCGTGCAACGGCCGTGGCGGAAATGATCCGTCGGTTCATGGGTGCTGAACCTGGAGCAATCTGTAAATTGGTAATCAGTAAGTAAAATCCTATATACCAAAGTTGGTCAAAATAAAATATCAAAATGATAGAGCGTCAATTGCCGTGAGGCGGTCGGCTTTCATCCCCTCGGATGGTACCTGCGGTGAGCCTGGATCAACTGCTGCCGGGTAAGGTGGGTGTAAATCTGGGTCGTGGCTATATCGACGTGCCCCAGCATGGCCTGAACCGCCCGCAGGTCCGCTCCGCCTTCAAGAAGGTGGGTAGCAAAGCAGTGGCGCAGGCCGTGGGGGGTGACCTTGCTGTCGATACCCGCCTTGGTGGCGTATTTTTTGAGCAGCTTCCAGAAACCCTGGCGACTCATGGGCTTGCCGGCCCTGGCCACGAAAAGGATCTCGCTCTGGAGTTTGCCCAGCAGAAAGGGACGCGCCCATCCAAGGTAATCTTCAAGACTGTCGTGGGCCTTGCGGCCGATTGGGACCAAACGTTGACGTTCTGCCTTGCCTCTTACGAGGATGTAGCCGGCCTCGAGATTGATCTGGCGCATGGTGCAATTGACCAGTTCCGATACCCGCAATCCGGATCCATAGGCAAGTTCCAGCATGGCGGCATCCCGGCAGCCCCGGGCCGATTTGCGGTCGGGGCTGTCAAGGAGGCGTTCCACCTCCCGGCGGCTTAGTACGACCGGCAGCTTGAGCCCGGTTTTGGGCAGATCGATACCGGTGGAGGGATCCTGTTGCATGAGGCCTTCTTTTTTCAGAAAACCGAAAAGCCCTCTCAGGGCAACCAGCCGCCTGGCCCTGGTGCGACTGCTCAATCCTGCTTTCTGCATGGATATCAGATACTTCAAGATAACAGCGGTATCGACCTGCTGGAGCCCATCGATTCGGCAAGTATCTATGAATTCCATGAAATCGTTCAGGTCCGAAGCGTAAGCCTGAATTGAATTGGCCGCCAGGCCTTTTTCCACCGTCAAATGGTTTATGTAAAGATCGATATGGCTGAAAGGTTCCACGTTCAGGTCATCAATCCAAGTATTGCCCTGGATCCCAGGAAACCGGGAGGCGATTGAGCACCTGCCCCCCCTCCGGGGATACCAGGACCTGGTTTTCCAAACGCACTCCGCCCCATCCGGGAATATAAATTCCCGGTTCGACGGTGACCAGCATACCGCTTTCCAGTTTGGCGCAGGATTTGGAATTCAGCCTAGGCTCTTCGTGGACGGCCAGGCCGGTTCCATGGCCCAGTCCATGGGTAAACTTGCCCGCGTAGGGGCCGGCGTCGATCAACTCGCGGGCCAGACGGTCCAACAGGTTTGCCCTGCAGCCCGGTTTTATACCGGAAAGCGCTCTTTCCTGGGCCTTTTGGACGGTGGTGAAAATTTCAACGAATTTTTCATCCGCATCTCCCAGCACCACTGTCCTGGAAGTGTCAGAGCAGTATCCCGCGATCCTGGCTCCCCAATCACAAAGCACCGGTTCACCTTCCTCGATAGTTCTTGAAGTCGGGCGGGCATGGGGGAGGGCGCTGTTTGGTCCGGAAGCCACGATCGGTTCGAAGGCCATGGAATCGGCTCCCAGTTCGCGCATGGCTTTTTCCAGTTCCCAGGCGGCCTGCTTTTCAGTCATACCGGGTCTCAATTTGCCCAGGAAGACCTGAAAAGCTTTTTCGGCCACTGCCAGGGCCCGTAAAGTCGCCTCGATTTCGGTATCGCTCTTGCGCAAGCGTAGTTTTTCCACCAGGTCCGAACAGGCTTCCAACTCGACATCGGCCCCGGCCTGTTGCAGCGCCAGGCACAGGCGGCGGTACCGGCCATAGCTGAAGCCACGGCTTTCGAAAGCTACCTTGGCGACTTTCCATTGCTTCAAGATCCCGGCCAGGCTCAACTCAAAAGTATCTTTGGCCAGCTCCAGTCGCCAATTGTCACATTCAATCCCGGCTTGATCCAGGTAAAGGCTGTTTGTAACCAGCACTTTGTCACGCCGGCCTATCAGGAGCAATCCGGCCGTCTCGTCCGGCAAGGCGTTGGAAGCGCTAAATCCGCTCAGGTAGCGCCGGTTCTCTTCGATCAGCACAATCAAGGCGTCCAACCCTCGTTTTTCCAACTCTTCCCGCACCCCTGACAGCCTGGTATCGATTTCGGTTTGCATGGCTGGCTCTTTCCTTTCTTTGCTGGCTTCAACCCCAGATTACGCCCTTCAAATACCTGAAAGCGGCAAACCTGCCGGCTGCATAATCCGGTCTCAATCCCAGGTCTCCGGAGCAACACTGAGGAAGCCTTTCGCTCCGGGGCTTGAAAATATATACGGGCAGGTCCGCCTGATTGCAACCGCTGATTGACAGCCCTGCAAAGCGTGTTGTAACTTGGGTCCAAAGGATGGTCAGCCATGGAAATCAAAACTCATACCCGAATCGACCGGGGACTTTGCGGCCGGCCAAAAGGGCTGGGGCCGGGCACCAGCCAGGTGGAGCTGGTCACAACCTCTGAAATGAAGGTTGATGATCAGGGGCTGGTCCACGGCGGTTTTATTTTCGGGCTGGCGGATCATGCCGCCATGATCGCTGTCAATCATCCCCATGTGGTCCTGGCAGCGGCCCAGGTTAAGTTCCTCAAGCCGGTCAAAGCAGGCGAAACAGTCCTGGCCCGGGCCCAGGTCAGGGAAACAGACGGCAGGAAAAACGTTGTGGCAGTCAGGGTCAGCCGGGACGAAGATACCGTTTTCGAGGGAACATTCACCTGTTTTGTCCTGCCTGCCCATGTTCTGGACACCTGACCTGTCATAACAGGACGGCTGTGGTTCCATGAAACCCGGGCTCTACATCTTTACCGGCAACCGGCTTGAAATCCTGGCCCGTGCCCTGGCCGAACTGATGACATCCCGGCACCGGGAATCCGGCAATCCGCTCGAGCCGGAATGGATAGTCGTCCAGAGCAAGGGTATGCAACGCTGGCTATCCATGGTTCTGGCCGATTTAGATGGAGCCATTGCCAACATCAAGTTTCCCTTCCCCAACCAACTCCTTGACTATCTGGCTCTAAGAAGCGGCCTGCAAGACGGCGGCCAAATCGGTGTGAATGATCCTGATCCCTGGGACCCGGAGGTCCTGGTTTTGCGTGTCCTCGACTTGCTTGATACCATGATCGACGAGCCTGCCGGCATTCCTTTGAAACGATACCTGGAACCGGACTTTGCGGAGCTTAAGAAATTCCAGCTGGCTAAATCCATCGCCCATACCTTCGATCAATACCAGGTATTCAGGCCCCAGCTTTTGAAACGCTGGGAAAAGGGCAAACAAGGATCCCTGAAAGACGAACAATGGCAGGCAGAACTTTGGCGGGCTCTTGTCAGCCGGTGCCCGGCAGCCCACCGGGAACGGCGCCGGCAGCTTCTTCTGGAAAGGCTCAAATCTGTTGCCGAACGGGAACAAGGGCTGCCTTCCAGGTTGTCGGTATTCGGCATAAGCCATCTGCCGCCTTTTCACCTGGAAATCTTTCAGGCCCTGAGCAAGATAATACCGGTTTACCTTTTCCTGTTCAATCCTTGCCGGGTTTACTGGGCCGACATCCTGAGCCCCCTCGAACAAGAGCGTCTCAGCAAGCGCTACTCCCACTCAACAACCAACCGGCAAGAGCTGCATTTTTTCAGCGGCAATCGCCTCTTGTCTTTATGGGGAGGCATGGGCCGGGCTTTTTTCGAGCAGGTAAGCGAACTTGAAGGTATCCAGACAGACCTGTTTACAGACGGTGAGGGCGGTTCAGTCCTGGAAAAAGTCCAGCAGGACATCCTGGAACTGTCTGAAGGGCAGGGGCAGGGGAAAGGCGGCCTTCCGAACCGGGATGATACCAGCATCCAGGTTCATGTTTGCCATAGCCCCATGCGGGAGCTGGAAGTTCTCTACGATAACCTTGCTGATCTGCTGGCAAGCGACCCTGACCTTACCTGTAACGACATCCTGGTGATGACACCGGAGCTGGACAAGTACGCCCCGCTGATTCACGCCGTTTTCGGCCACCAGGAAACAGGCCGGCCCAGGCTTGCCTACACGGTGGCTGACAAGGATGATTTTGAAAGCGATGCGACCGTGAGGACCTTTTTCAGAATCCTTGATTTGCCCAATGGACGCATGGAGGCCAGCCGGGTACTTGAACTGCTTGAATGCGACTCGGTATGCGCCAAGTTCGGAATTGATCATGAAACCAGGGCCAATTTGCCGGAATGGATTGCGGAAGCCGGGATACGCTGGGGAATTGACGCCGATGACCGGGCAAGCCGGGGCTTTGCAGCCGATGAAAGCAACACCTGGATCGCCGGACTCGACCGCCTGGTTTTAGGCAGCGCCATGGTTCCCGAGTTCAGCCTTGTTGGAGGCATCCTGCCCTGCCAACAAGTCCAGGGGGCCAAGGCGACCGGTCTCGGACGTATTATCGCCCTGTTCGATACCCTTTCTCAAATCACCCGGCTTTTACGCGGGGCGTGGACAGGTACCCGCTGGGCCGTGATCCTACGACGGGTAATCGACTGGATGTTTGCAGACGGTGGGTCGGCCGGCAAGACCGTATCCAGGCTGCAGGAGATGATCAGTCATTGGGAAAATTGCCTGGCAATAGCCGGATTCGACTCGGAGTTGCCCCTGGAGGTGGTTACCCGGATGCTGGCCGACAAAGTCAGGGACGGTGGGGTAGGGGCCGGGTTTTTGAGCAATGGGATAACTTTTTGCGCCATGCTTCCCATGCGCAGTATCCCAGCCAAGGTTATCTGTCTTTTGGGGATGGGGCAGGAATGTTTCCCGAGATCTTCCCACCGTCCGGGTTTCGACCTGCTCCAGTCCGCCCCCAAGCCTTGGGACCGCAACCGCAGGCTTGATGACATGTATCTTTTCCTGGAATCCCTCTTGTCGGCTCGCAAAGTATTTTATGTCAGTTACGTGGGCCGCAGTATCCATGACGACACCACCATTGCTCCCAGCGAGATGGTCAATCAATTGCTCGAATACCTGGCGGTCCGATTCGGCAGGCCCGCTGATCATTGGGTAACCGTTCACCGTCTTCACGGCTTTGCCCCTGAATATTTCAACGGGGAATCGCCGCGCCTGTTCAGCTTCAGCCAACAGGACTGCCTGGCTTGCCGGGCGGCCATGGGACAGAAAAAGAATCCACCACCGATGCTGGAAGCAATCAGTCTGCCGGCTCCTTCGGATAAATGGAAGAGCCTGACCCTCCGGGAAATGGAGGATTTTTTTGAACACCCTGGCCGGTTCCTGCTTCAAAACCGCCTCGGCATAAGGTTTCCCCGCCCCCGGAGGGCCGTGGAAGACAAGGAAAATTTTTCCCTCAAGGGTCTGGATCGTTATCGGGTTTCCCAGATAGTCCTGGAAGGCCGCATAAGAGGTATTGATCACCAGTACCTCAAGAAGCTGGTCAGGGCCCAAGGCCTTTTGCCCCATGGATGCATGGCCCGCACGAGCTATCAGGCCCTGGCGGCCGAAGCCGATCTTTTCCTTGAAAGGTTAAATCAAATCACCGACCCGGGAGATGGAGCAGAAAAAAGGTTCTCACTGGTAGTGCGGGATTTTAAAATTTCAGGCCGATTATCGAACTTATATCCCAAGGGACAGATAATTTATCGTTTCGCAAAGCTGAGGCCAAAAGATTTGATGTGCGCCTTCATACGCCATCTTTTTTTTCAACTCACAGGCTCCGATAGCGGATCATCGCCTCAGACCTGGCTGATGGGCCCAAACCAAGCTTGGCGTTTCAAACCCCTTGACGATCCGGAGCCGGTTATGGAAAGCTTTCTCGGGTGTTACTGGCAGGGACTGATGAGTCCTCTGCCGTATATACTCGAAGTTTCTATGGATTACGCCCGCAGGATCATTGTCGCAAACCAGTCCCCGCCGGTTGCCCGGGAAGGTGCCTTGAAAAAATTGAAGCCCTATAATATCAAGCCCATGGAAGCCAGGGATCCCTATCTGGATTGTTGCTTCGGGCCTGATCCCGAATTCGATTCTCGATTCGCAGAACTCTCGCTGGCGGTTTTCGGACCCCTGTGGGAGTGGGTGGAAAAGATGGAGCTTGGATAAAAAGTGCCTCTTGATGAAAAAGGATCGCAACGTTATCGCAAGATCTACCCCGTGTCGTGGGAGCAATTACACCGGGATGCCAAGGCGCTTGCCTGGAGACTGGTGGAGCTTGGCAACTGGCAGGGCATAATTGCAATAACCCGCGGTGGCCTGGTCCCGGCCGCAGTTATTGCCCGCGAATTGGAAATCCGGCTAATAGATACGGTCTGCCTGGCAAGTTACCAGCGACAGGCCCAGGGTGAGCTGAGGATTCTTAAAAGGGTAGCAAGCGATGGTGAGAACTGGCTCTTGATCGACGACTTGGTAGATACCGGCAAAACAGCCCGGGCGGTCCGCCGCATGCTTCCCAAGGCTCATTTTGCAACCGTTTATGCCAAGCCTGCCGGAAGGCCGATGGTCGACACCTTCGTCACCGAGGTAAGCCAGGATACCTGGATCCTCTTCCCATGGGATTCGGAAGCGTCCTTTGCGGAACCGATAATCAATCTTCGCAAACCGGTCGATTGAACTCCGGCTGCCGCCTGTTTATAGTCCTTATATTGTTGAAGAGCGCAAAAGTTCACTTATCCCCGGCCGCTATTGTTTCAGCGGCTTCCCGTATCCGGGATCAGAAGTGAAGTTCGATCCCGATGCTTACCACGTCGTCTTCGAAATCCCATGAATTCGGTTTATCCAGATCGAACTTGTAATGCTGGAATGACAAAATCAGGGCCGCGTTGTCCACGAGATAGAATCCCAGGCCCAGGCCGTAACCGAAATAACCTTCGCTGTCGAGAGAACTCAAGATTTCCGGGGCCCATTCAAGGTTCCCCCTGAGCTCCAGGGGCAGAGGTACTATCTTCCTGGGCAACATGTATCCGCCTGCCAGGGTGAAGGCAAGGTTTCCGACGTCACTTTTTGTACTGTACTTTTCAACCTTGCCGCCGATACCCTTGAGTCCCAGCTCGCAGGTCAAACCGGGAGCCAGGGCGTCGTTGCCCACCGCAAGGGAAACCGTTCCCAGGCTGTACTGTTTTGAATCGTAATCGGCATATGTTCCCGACAGGCCCAATTTGAGGTAACCGGTGGCAAGGTATTTCTGATGGTAGAAGCTTCCGTGGATATAGTTTGAACCGGCCTGCAATGACAGTTGATTACCTTCTGCCAGGGCACTTGAAGCCATGGCGCAAGCAAAGATAGCCGTAGCCAAAATAGAGATCCAAAGTCTGCGCATTTACCAATCCCCTCTGTTCGGATTTTTCAGTCCAAGCATGAAAAGCCGGGAACTTTCCGAATGACAAAAGGCTCCTGGCCGCTTCGTCCACAAGCTGGACCTGTGTACCAAGCAGATCAGGTCTTGTCAATTGCGGCAAAACGGCCTGATTTTGCGAGGCCGACTAAGTCTAGAGAAAATATAATCAAAGCCACCCAGATTAAACCGGAATTAACCATCAGGGGCCAGGGTAAGTTTTCAGGTCCCATCCGTTTGCAGCCTCCGCAACGGTCTTGCGATGGAAAATCAGGGGCAAGGCCGGGATGCTGGGCAAAACCATTTCAGACAGCAGGCCGTTCACAGTGGCACCCTTGCCACAAGAATATAGAACAGAACACCAAAGGCGGCCAATCCAACTGCAGCCTTCTGCAAAGGAGTCAGTTTTTTTCCTTGAGGAAAAGACGGCCTAAAAGTACATTGACCGGCGGGTTGATGTAATAACCGAGGCTGGCTTCGATTATGTGTTCGTGGTTTACCGCCCATTCATAGATCGGCCAGTTGGCTGCAAGCAGCCCGGCTGACAATAACATCTGCGGGCTGTGGCGCAAACGTAGGAAACCGAACCTATAAACAAGCCGTCAGTCACCTATGGCACATATTTGGATAATCGGCGCAGGCAAGTTCGGCACCCGGGCGGCCATGATGCTTTCAAGGCTATCATGGCGCGGCAAAATAACCCTGGTCGACCCCAACCCGGATTTGCCGGGCCGAAGCGGATGCGAGTTCATCAAGCAGGATGGGATCACCTTCTGTTCGGAACTCGAACCTGATCAAGGTGAAGACTGGATAATTCCCGCCCTGCCTTTGCACCTGGCTTACAAATGGCTTCAGAAAAGACTATATCATCGCTTCAAGCTGACAAACATAACATTGCACAATGACATACTTAATAAACTTCCCAATGTTATAGCCGGCCGGGAAGGCCGAATTTACACCAGCATAGCCGATTTCTTATGTCCACCGGATTGCCCTGAGCCGAAAAACCATTGCTATCGCACCGGCCGCAAGCGTGAGTACCACATGTTCGAGTTCATTGCCGAACTGGGCGGCAGAACATATTTCCCCATAGTTATCCGCAGCCATCAGATGGCCCCGGGGGTGGGCGGATTCCAGCTAAAAACACTCTTCGAAACCGAAAACAAGGTTCTTCGGCATCCGGCTAAAGGT
>JALVRI010000404.1 GCA_027031325.1 Desulfobacteraceae bacterium | reverse complement strand
CGTATCAACAGCAGCGTCAGTATGACACAATCCACTCCATCCGGGCCCTTCCTCCAACCGGACTGCGCCGCCAGCTCAGCAGAGGAACTTGACAGGTCTCAATCCCCTCACATCGGGGCCTTCCTTCAAACACTTTTCGCAATAGGTGTTCCGTGTTTTTTTATTAGTCTCAATCCCCTCACATCGGGGCCTTCCTTCAAACTGTGGACTTAATTGTATAATATGCCGTAATCTCTATGTCTCAATCCCCTCACATCGGGGCCTTCCTTCAAACACGGCTTCGGCCGGGCAGAAAGGAGGTAAAATCATGTCTCAATCCCCTCACATCGGGGCCTTCCTTCAAACCTGGCCCTATGGGAAACCGGAGGCGGCATGACCAAGTCTCAATCCCCTCACATCGGGGCCTTCCTTCAAACTGGAGGTAGGAAAATGAGAATTGACCTTGAGAGTTTACGTCTCAATCCCCTCACATCGGGGCCTTCCTTCAAACGACTTCGAGATCGAGGTTTACCGCATAGCCTCGATCGGTCTCAATCCCCTCACATCGGGGCCTTCCTTCAAACGCTATTGAAGCGGCCAGGGAAAAGGCGACCTGCTATGTCTCAATCCCCTCACATCGGGGCCTTCCTTCAAACTCTATGTTATTTTTTTGACATATTTTCAAACAACTACAAGGCCATTTACGTAAACCTGGGCCAAAATCGTGTTCCGATGAAAAAACCGGCCCGCCGAAAATTCGGCGAAAGTATATATCTTTTTGATATTATTTATATTTCCTATGTCCATATTTTTACGCAAATCACCTCCGGTCAAAATACACTCTATCTTACTGTATTTGCCTGTCATTTTCACCGATTGGGCCGCTTTTCAAATTCTCGGCCGGGACATTTACGTAAAACTTTTCAATTCAAACTGAAAACAGAAACAATCTTTGGACAACTTCTTGTTTTTATATTTTATTCAATTTTCTAAAAAACACAAGCCATATATTTCGCGGCCCCCTGATCAGACCGGCCAATCCACGGGTCACACACTGGAATCTTGCTGCCGGCCGGTACTTTGAAATTGAGCATATATTTTTTCGACTTGATCGATATACTTTTTCAATCGATTAGTTATTTTTTCTTTTTTCGGTGTCTTAGCTGAGTTCCGCCTCCAGCCGGCATGATTCAGATCGTTACGCAGATCGCCGAGGCTGTTTTTAACCCGGGCCATGGCTTCCTGCCGGTCAACAATCTCAAAAAATTTATCCAACAAATTTTTATCACCCAAGCGAACTTTATCATCCTTGGCGGGTTTTATGTTTTTTGCCTTTGCATTGAGAGCATCGGCGGCCAGTTTACGTATGGACCGATCCAGTTTGTCAAAACCCGCCTCACTGACCAGCCAGGTTACAATCACTTCGTCCAGAATCGTTGCCGCCTGCTGGACCATCCCGTGGTCAAGGCACCAGCGGGCGGCCTGGATGCCGTCGTTGACCTGGTCGTCATCGAATCCGGCGAAGGTCTCCTGCAAGTGCTTGAAAAGAGGCTTGAAAGGCTTGATCAGGTCCAGGTCTTGACACATTTCCAGGTTTTGTTTGACCCTGGAGGCGGCTTCGACAATCATCGGCCCACGGCAGGTTGAAAGCACTTCGGTAAAATTCTTCAGGCTTCCGCCAAGGTATCCAACCGTTTCGGCAGCAGATCCATCTCCTTTCCGGCTTTTAAACACCTGCCCGACAGAGATATTGGTCAGCCTCTCAAGCGGCCCGGCATCACCTGCGCCGGTAAACCTGTCCAGGGCCAATGTCCACTGCATCAGGGTATCAAGGGGTGTCAGGTCCAGGATCGGCACCCGCCTTTGCTCAGGATCGAGGCTCTTTGCCTCTTGACAGCTGCCCAGAACTTCGAAGGCGCCGTAGTAAACACCGTCAAGCTCGATGTTTTTCATAACCCGGGCATAATTCAGGAGGGCCACGGCCATTACGGGTATGGAGCGAAAAGCGTGGGTCAGGTCGAAGACCACCCGGTCGCCCCGGCGGAGACAATCATAGACCGTTTCGAAGTTTTGCCATATCTGCTCGGTGTCAAGGCCCTCTGTTATCCCGACCTTTTCGACCTCAAAACCAAGCTCGAGGGTCGCGATCCGGGACGCAAGCCCCTGGCACGCCTTGCCGTTTTCATCCTTGAAACCACCATCGAGCCAGTTTTTCTTGCAGGCATCGTCGGTTACGAAGATGTAACCATGGTCGCCCGCTTTCCAGCCGCCGCATTTGAGCCGCAAAACCGCTTCCTGGACAAAACGCACTTCCTCGGCCGCACCCTGCAGGTCGTGGTAGGTACACGCAAGATAGTTACCGGTTCCCAGGAACGAAATAAAAACATTTCTTGCCATTTTCAGCTCCCCCTCTTTTTTTGCCTGCGGACAGGTCGGGCCACCGGTGCCGCAGATCGGGCCCTCTCGCCGGTTACTTTCGGCATTGCCGCCGGGTTAATATTCGATTTCCGCAACCAGCCGATCACCATTGGCAACTAGTTGCCTGAGCCGGGCGACAGCCTTGGAGTACCTTTTGTCAAACGGCTCATCCAGAATTTCGGAGGCCTCCCGGAAACGGCCCAGCTCGCGCCTGATCTCGGCAATCATGAGCCGTTCATTATCCAACGAGCTGTCCAGCATTTTCTCCAGGGCCTCCAGGTTGGCAATCTCCTTTGCGGATAACGGCGCCGGCTCAAAGGAAACGCCATCAGGGCCCCTGTATCTTCTCCGGTCGTTTCCCGCCCACCAGGCACGCAAGCGAAGATACTTTTCGTTCCCGCGGTCGGGTTTGCCTTCTTCCATGAAGGAAAAATAATCCTCCAACGTGGGTATCAAGTATTCTTCGGCTTCAGGTTGAAAAGAATTTTCTTCGAAAGGTTTGCACCTGCCAACCTCTTCCTGCTCATCGACCCAGAAAAGGACCCTGCAACCTGGACATTTTACAAGCAGCGGATAATCCGGAAGCATCGGGGCATTGAACTTGCCATCCGTCCAGAAAGTTGCACCGAAGGTGTTTCCCGAATCGATAGTATACTCTTTAACCAGGGTGCCACATTGAAAACATTTCCTGATAATGGTGTCACCGGGCAGCATCTTTTTTCCTCCTGCACCGCTACCGGGCCATCCGGACCCGGTAGCGGCTCAAATCATTTTCCGTACTTCCTGAACCTGACATGTTCGAAACGGTGATAGAGCATCACTCCCCTGGAATCTGACTTTTCCCGTGCCAAACGCCTGGTGGTGGCATAAACCGGCACAAGGTCCCTTGCCAGGCAAAAAGAAACCATCAGGAAGCAGGCTCCCAGATCCCCCTGGACAAGGACATAATCCCCGGGCCGGCCCGCGTCCGCCAACCATTTCCGGGCAGGCTCGATCCAGGCGGATATGCTCTCCGCCTCGGGCGGGATGTTGCCCCAGCAATGCCTGATCTTTTCCGGCGGGGGTATTATCCTCCCTACTCCGAGAGTCATCTTTGCCTGCTCTTCCTGGACAGGATGCAGGTTGTGGTTGAACAGCAGCAATAAGCTCAAACTCATGATCACACTACCCAAGTCCTGAAAAACAAAACAGTTTATGATGTTATCGAAATAATCTTCCACCTGTTGCCGACTGCTTCCACCTTCACCCTGGAGGCCGTTTGGGCTCTTCTCCTATCGATCACTCTCCTGCGCATGCTTTCGGGAACAAGATCTTTACCCTTGCCGGTTGCGCTTTTATCACCGGCCCTGGCGGTGACCTCCTGATTTCCGGGACTCCAGGTAATCCAGGCATCTTCCCAGGTCTCTGTTTTGGGCGGCTCCTTTTTCTTTGTAGGAACAGGTTCACCATTTCCAGGGCCGCCGGTCTGAAATTGGTTACCTTGTTGCCTGAACAACGGATGAGGCAAGACCCTGGTTTTACTTTCAACAACCCTGAAGGGCCATTTGCGCTCCCTTGGCTTTTTGCCTTCAAGTTCCCGGAATTCGAGCAAGGCCCAACCAAAAGGCAGCAGCCCTTCGGCCAAAGTGCGGGTCTTGCCCCAGCCCTTTTTGGCTTTCGGCTTG
>JALVRI010000403.1 GCA_027031325.1 Desulfobacteraceae bacterium | reverse complement strand
GGCCACCGCCCGCGGGCGGTACTCGTCCTGGAAGTTGTTGACCAGGCACCAATCCGACGGTGTTGCCAACCCCGCGGCGTGCCTGGTGACAAGATCGTTGACGATGGTGGTTTTGCCGCTTCCTTCCCGGCCGGTCACAAAGATATTGTAGCCGCTGCTGTCCATGTTGAGGCCGAAGGTAAGCGCCTGGACCGCCCTTTTCTGGCCGATCACCTCATCCAGGGGATCGATGTCGGCTGTACTTTCAAACTCGAAAAGGCCGGGGTCGCAGCGACGCCTCAAAACATCCGGTTCAAGTTCCAGTTTTTCGACGGCATTCATTGAAGGCTCCTTTGAAACGGTGCGGCAGGTGACAATAGATATCGACAAGTGCCACCATATCAGGTATGGTCTTTCAACACAACCACCCTATCTGGTATTAAAGCATGGACAAACATCAAAGCCCGGCTACACCCATCGATTTAATCGTGAACGGCGTTCGCCTTGAAGCCGCCTGGTACGGCCCGGCCGCCACCAAGGTGCCCACCCTGGTCTTTCTCCACGAAGGCCTGGGGTGCGTGGACCTCTGGCGGGACTTTCCATACCGCCTGGCGGAGGCCACCGGATGCAGCGCCTTCGTATACAGCAGACAGGGTTACGGCCGGAGCGATCCCGCCCGCCTGCCGCGCACGGTCGACTTCATGCATCAGGAAGCCTTAGAGGTACTGCCGGAAGTTCTGCGGGCAGCCGGAATCCGGCGGGCCATCCTGGTGGGACATTCAGACGGCGGTTCCATCGCCCTGATATACGCCGGCAGTCAGATGCCCGGCATTGAACTTTTGGGCGTCATAACCGAGGCGGCCCATGTCTATTGCGAAGCGGTCACCATCAGCTCCATCATCAGGGCCAAGCAGGATTTCGAATCCGGTGATCTGCGACAGCGCCTGGCCCGTTACCATGGCGAAAACACCGCGGGCGCATTTTACAGTTGGAACGGCCCCTGGCTCGACCCGGACTTTGTGCACTGGAATATCGAGGCCTGCCTCCCGACGGTCACGGTGCCGGTGCTGGCCATCCAGGGTGAAAACGACCCATACGGTACCCTGGCCCAGGTGGAATCCATCGTCAGCCAGGTCGGCGCAAAGGCCCAATCCCTTATTCTGCCAGATTGCGGCCACAGCCCCCACCATCAACAACCTGGAGCAACCCTGGCAGCCATGGCAAAATTCATCCTCGCCTGTATCTAGCCGCAAGCAAGGCCGGCCCCGGGCCTCGAGCCGGTTTCTTCAGCCCGGATTATGCGCTTGAAAGGCCTGCGAAAAGTAATTTCCCGGAGTTGCGTTTTTATTGACGCTTATTAATTTAAGTCTTAAACATTGGTTGACTTTGGGCTTGGAACCCAACTTGAGGCAACCGGGTTGTGCCCAGGAATCTTTGAAACAGGAGGATCATTTCATTATGCCGATTTATGAATACGTCTGCCAGGATTGCGACCACCAATTCGAATACCTGAAATTTTCCGCCTCCGACGATGATCCCCAATGCCCATCTTGCAACAGCCCGAAGGTCAGGAAACTGATATCGGCCGGGGCCGTCAGGCCCAACGGTATTGCCAGGGGATCAGGCGGATTCAAGGCTCCTTCCTGCGCTCCGAGCGGCGGCTGAGGGATCTGAATTCAAGGCTTCCGTGGGAAGCTTCACCCCCAAGCCCGCCTTGCTTTTTGAGTCGCGGGCGCCCGGGTCAAAAATTTTTCTTTACCTTTACGTAAAGGTAAATTATTTATTGGTGACGTCAGTTCCCCGGCCGGCAGGCAGTGCCGGCCGGATGGCATTTTGAGCCGACAGGCGCCCCCAGAGCCCCTTGAAACGGCCGCCGGGGCGCCGACCCGGGCATGATTAAAATGGATTTCAACCGTTCACCAAAATCCAGGACCTACTCGATCTCCGAGCTTGCGCGCGAGTTCGACATATCCAGCCGCACCATCAGGTTCTACGAGGAAAAAGGCCTTCTTTCCCCCCGCCGCAGCAAGGGCAACCAGAGAATCTACGATCAGCGTGACCGGGCGCGTCTGAAACTCATCCTCAGGGGCAAGCGCTTCGGCTACAGCCTGGATGAAATCTCCAGGATGATCGGAATGAACGATATCGACATGGACGAGGTCGAACAGATCAGGACGACCCTTCAATACGGGGAGAAAAAGCTGGGTGAAATCGAAGACCGTATCCACGAGCTGAAGATTCTGCGACGGGAAATTCTGAACATCAAGCAGAAACTTCTTCGCCGGCTGGAAGTCTTGCAAGGAGAAAAACCGCGACAGGAGCCGGTGTGTAAAAAAAGGGGAAAGAAATGAGCGAAGAAGTATATTTGCGACTTGCAGAGCATCTAGACAAACTTCCAGCCGGTTATCCCCGGACAGACAGCGGGGTGGAGATAAGGATCCTGAAACACCTTTTCAGCGAAGAAGAAGCCTGGATTGCAACCGGCCTGAAAATGTCTCCTGAGCCGGTAACTTCCATTGCCCGCCGCCTTGATATGGACCCCGGCGAACTTGCGCCGATCCTGGAAGAAATGGCCCGCAAGGGACTTGTTTTCCGGATCAGGAAAAAGGATTCGGACCCTGTCTACATGGCGGCCCAATTCGTCATCGGCATCTGGGAGTACCACGTCAAGGATCTCACCCCGGAATTGATCAGGGATTTCAACCAGTACGTACCCCACCTGCTGGAATACTGGAAACAGCAGAAGACAAAGCAGCTTCGGGTCATTCCGGTTTCAAAAAGCATCTCTGCCCGGATGACCATCATGCCCTACGAAGAGGCCGAAACCATAATCCGCGGCCAGTCCAAGATAGTGGTGGCACCATGTATCTGCCGCAAGGAACACCGCATGGCGGGCAACGGCTGTGACTATCCCCTCGAGGTATGCCTTACCTTCGGTGCCGGGGCCTCCTATTACGAGGAAAACGGCCTGGGCCGTCCGGTCTCACGGCAAGAGGCTCTTGCAATCTTGCAGAAGGGAATCGATGCCGGCCTGGTGCTGCAACCGGGAAATTCACAGAAACCGGCAAACATCTGCATGTGCTGCGGTTGCTGTTGCCAGATCCTGAAAAACCTGAAAAAAATGGATCAACCGGCAAAACTGGTGTGCAGCAGCTACTACGCCCGGGTGGACGAGCAAAAATGCAGCGCCTGCGGTGTCTGTGCCGACCGCTGCCACATGGACGCCGTTTGTGTCGGGGATACGGCCGCCGTGGACCTGGAACGTTGCATCGGCTGCGGTGTCTGCGTCGCCGGCTGCGAATTCGACGCCATCGCCCTCCAGGCCAAGCCGGAGGAAGAACGCTGGGTTCCGCCTGAAAACGTTTTTGAAACCTATCTCAATATAGCCAGGGAACGCGGGTTGCTCTAGCCTTTGCAGACTGTTGAAAAACTATTACCCTTGGCCATAGGGTGTTAAAATCCTGCTCAAAATGCTCATTTATTACCGATAAACTGCGCTTTTTGGTCGGATTTTGGCTTGTCTGAACTGCGCTCACGACGTTTTTCAACAGCCTGCTAGTGCATTCCGCGTTCGGCCTTGATTGCCTCGTAGGCTTCCTGGATCTGCCTGAATTTTTCCTCGGCCAGCTGGATGAATTCGTCCGGCAGGCCCTTGCCGGCAATCTTGTCGGGATGGTAGGTCTGGACCAATTGACGGTAACGTTGCTTGATTTGGCTGTCCGAATCGCTAGGCTTGCAGCCCAGGATCTCGTATGGCTGGTCTTTGCTGCTGACATACTTGGACGAGATGGCCTGGTACTGGGTGGAAGAGAGGCGGAAAATTTCTGCGGCCGAATCGATCATCCGCTTTTCAACCGGGCTGAGGGACCCATCCGCCACCGACACCCGGAAAAGGATGTCCACCATCATCTCCAGCATCTGGGGCTGGTTGTAAAAGAGCTGGTAAAACTGGCGTGCGAAATCCTCGAACGCCGCCGGGGAGTTCAGGGCGGTGTTGAAAATATTCATGGCCACCTGGAGGCTTTGGGAGTCGAGGCCCAGCTCGAAGCGCGCAAACTGCTCAACCTCGGCCAGTTCCTGGC
>JALVRI010000402.1 GCA_027031325.1 Desulfobacteraceae bacterium | reverse complement strand
GGCCGCCTTCGGCCAGAACCTCCTGCTGGCGCTCTATTTCATAGGCCAGGGCGTGTTCCACGTGGCGGAAAGAGTTCATGTTCTTGATTTCTGTGCGGGTTCCCAACTCCCGGCTTCCCTTGGGCCTGATGGATACATTGGCGTCGCAACGGAAGCTTCCCTCTTCCATGTTGCCGTCGCCGATATCCAGCCAGCGGATAATGGCCCGTAACTTGCGCAGGTAGGCGCTGGCCTGGCGGGGCGACCTCAGGTCCGGCTCGCTGACGATTTCCATCAGGGGCACTCCGGTGCGGTTGAAATCCACGAAGCTCACCGGGCGTTGGGGATCATGGATGAGTTTGCCGGCATCTTCCTCCATGTGGATACGGGTTATGCCGATTCTTTTGACATCGCCGTCAACCTCGATGTCGATATAGCCCTTCGAAGCTATGGGTAGCTCGTACTGGGATATCTGGTATCCCTTGGGCAGGTCTGGATAGAAATAGTTTTTACGGGCAAAGCGGCTCTGGCGTGCTATGTTGCAATTGGTGGCCAGGGCCATGCGCATGGTGAACTCGACCACTTTTTGATTGAGCACCGGCAAGGTTCCCGGCATTGCCAGGCATACCGGGCAGACGTGGGTGTTGGCAGGGGCCCCGAATTCGGTCGAACAGCCACAGAAAATCTTGGATTTCGTTTTGAGCTGGGCATGGACTTCAAGCCCGATTACAGCTTCGAATTGCATGGAGACAGCTTACCTCGATTTCAATGTTCAACCCGGATTATGCACTTCAAATGCCTACAAAAAATAGTTTCGCTGAATTTTTACATACTTAGCATGTATTTGTTCCCGGCCGTGCCTTCACCGGCAAGGTGAAGTTCAATCGATGAAAGTCTTCAGGCATTTGAAGCCCCAAGGGGCTGGCGATTTTACCGAATCTGCTTTGTTGGAGGGCAGTTGAAGTACCAGAGTACGTCTGCCTGCCCTGCGGCCTCGCATCTTCGCCAAACTCGCCAGCTGCAAAATCCGGGTTCAAAGCTAACCAGGAAAGATATTTTATTACCACCCCGGGTGGCGGATGTAAACCCAAGTCTTGGGTCTTGCCGGTCCCGGCCGAAAACATCGATGGCCCGGGCTTTTATCCCGGGCAGTCATCCTGGGGCCTTACAAACCGGTTGCCAGGCAAAGGGACCGGGCAGGAAAATGTTTTCGATGAGTTTGGCAGGCTGTTAGAAAGGCGCTTTGCCTGGATACCAAATGGCATCTTCTTGCGACACTTGTTTTGATCCCGGGGGCCTGGCGCCGGTTTTGTTTTGACAAGCGCCAGCGATGACGGTAGGACGGTGTGCCGTTGAAAGTAAACCCCAAACCGGGAACGGGAGCCGATGGAATTTTTCCTGTGCGTAATTGGAATGGTCATGATCGTTGAAGGCTTGCCCTATTTTGCTTTCCCCCGCAAGATGAAGACCTGGCTGCTGATGGTTTTGGAGGCGCCCGAGGCCCAGCTGCGCGGGCTTGGTCTTTTCCTGATGTTGCTGGGCCTGGCCGTGATTTGGATTGGACGCAGGTAAGATCGAATGTACCGTCTTGATGATTACGATTACAAGCTTCCGCCGGAGCTGATCGCCCAGGAGCCGGCCGACAGGCGGGATCAGTGCCGCCTGCTGTCTTTGGAACGCCGAACCGGCCGGGTAGTCCATGGCGTCTTCGAGGACCTGACCCGTCTTTTGGCGCCGGGCGATGTCCTGGTGGTCAACGACACCCGGGTTATCGCCGGCCGGCTTTACGGTCGCAAGGAAACCGGAGGCAGGGTCGAAGTCCTGATCCTCGACTATCCCAGGGGGCGGGCAAGCGGTATTTTCCAATGCCTGGTCAGAGCCTCCAAGCGGCCGCGAATCGGCAGCCGGCTTTACTTTGACAAGGGGCTCGAGGCCCAGGTGCTCGAAGCGGACACAGATACCCTCCGGCTGCATTTCACGGGGGTGGAAGACCTGGAGGAGACGCTTGAAAAGATAGGTTCCATGCCACTGCCGCCATACATCCGTCGCAGGCAGCGGCGGCAGGACAGGCAAGATTACCAGACCGTTTACGCCCGTAATAAAGGAGCCATTGCCGCCCCCACAGCCGGCCTTCATTTTACCCCTGCAATGCTGGAAAAATTGCGCCGCCGCCAGGTTGAAATCGTACCCCTTACCCTCCACGTCGGCTACGGCACCTTTGTCCCGGTAAGGGTGGAAGATATCCGCAGGCACCGGATGCATGCCGAATGGTATGAACTGAGCCGCCGCAGCGCAGAGCGGATCGACAGCGCCCGCCGGGCCGGTTCCAGGGTCGTGGCAGTAGGTACCACCTGTGTCCGTACCCTCGAATATTGTGCCACCTCCGGCGGAAGCCTGCAACCCGGTAAAGGAGCCTGCGACCTGTTCATATATCCGGGTTATGCTTTCAAGATCGTAGACGCCATGGTAACCAATTTCCACTTGCCCAGATCCACCCTCCTGATGTTGGTGGCGGCTTTCGCCGGCCGCAAACAGGTGCTGGAGGCCTATGATCAGGCGGTGGCCGCCGGTTACCGCTTTTACAGTTACGGGGACGCCATGTTCATCCACTGACATGTGCCCGGGATCCCGTCGGCCTTCCAGGAGCAATACGCTTGGGGCCGGAGGTCGGATCCTAAAAAGCCTTCGGCCGGGTTGAAAGCGCCCCTCTAATCTGTCTCGGCAAGGTGTGTCGATGAAGAAGGATGGAGCATGACAGCTTTCAGTTTTACCTGCCAGCATACAGATCAAGCCACCGGCGCCCGGGCCGGGATTATCAGGACGCGGAGGGGGAGCATCGAAACCCCGATCTTCATGCCGGTAGGCACCCGGGCCACGGTAAAGAGCCTGAGCCCCGAGGAATTGGAAAGCCTCGGGGCGGAGGTCATTTTGGCCAACACCTACCATCTCTACCTGAGACCGGGCTGCCGGGTGATAGCCAAGTTCGGCGGGCTGCACCGTTTCATGAACTGGAAAAGGCCGATTCTGACAGACAGCGGCGGCTTTCAGGTGTTTTCCCTGGCCGGCCTTTCAAGGCTGGACGAGGAGGGCTACCGTTTCAGGTCCCATATCGACGGCAGCAGCCACGTACTGACTCCGGAAAAGGCCATCCGGGTCCAGGACTGCCTGGATGCGGACATCATGATGTGCCTCGACCAGTGCCTCCATTACCCGGCCACCAGGGATGAAGCCGAAAAGGCCCTTGCCCTGACCTGGCAATGGGCCCGGCGTTGCAGGCGCAGTTGGCAGGAGGATACCGACCGGCGCAACAACCTGTTCGGCATTGTCCAGGGAGGCATGTTTGCCGATTTGCGCCGCTCGGCCGCCGAGCAATTATGCCAGTTGGACTTGCCGGGTTATGCCGTCGGCGGCCTCAGCGTGGGCGAACCCAAGGAATTGATGCTGGAGATGGCCGATTTTACCCTGCCCCTTTTGCCGGCCGACAAGCCACGCTATGTCATGGGGGTGGGAACCCCTGAAGACCTGGTTGAAATGGTAGCCCTGGGGGCCGACATGTTCGATTGTGTCATGCCAACCCGCAATGCCCGCAACGGCCAGCTTTTCACCACCCAGGGGACCATTAATATCGCCAACGCCCGTTTCAGGGACGACCTGGAACCTGTCGAGCCAGGTTGCCGGTGCTATACTTGCCGTAACTATTCGCGGGCCTATCTGAGCCACCTTTACCGTTCACGGGAGATCCTGGCCCACCGTTTGAACACGATCCACAACCTGCATTACTATTTACAGCTTGTAAAACAGATGCGCGTTGCTATATTAAAAAACGAGTTCCAGCAATTCCGGCAGCAGTTTTATCGGCAAAGGGGCAACCACGGTACCCGAGGTTAAGGTAGCCCCTACAAGCGTTTGGAAGAAAGGAAAAAACAATGAAGGAAAAAGTTCAAGCCGCCATCGACCGCATCCGGCCCATGCTCAAGGCAGACGGCGGCGATGTGGAGTTGGTCGATGTTCAGGATGGAGTGGTCAAGGTCCGCCTCCAGGGAGCCTGCTCAGGGTGCCCAATGTCCCAGATGACGATTAAAAACGGAATCGAAAGGATAATCAAGAAAGAGGTGCCCGAGGTCAAGTACGTGGAAGCAGTGTGACGGAAAATTCTCCTGTGCCGGGCCACGCCGGTGACATGGGATGCGATTGAAACGGAATTCAATCATTCAGCAAGGGAGCAGGCGGCCATGACAATTGCCAGCAAAATCAACTCGATCATGATCAAGTCGTCCTGGATCAGGAAGATGTTCGAAGAGGGAGCTCGCCTCAAGGCTGAATACGGTGCGGAAAACGTTTTCGATTTCAGCCTCGGAAATCCCAACCTGCCTCCGCCGGAAAAGTTCAACCAAGCCCTGCGGCAAACGGTGGAACAAGAGGGGCCGCAGGCCCACGGCTACATGCCCCAGGCCGGGTTTCCCCAAGTACGCCAGGCTGTTGCGGACTATTTGTCACGTGAGCAGCAGGTCGAGGTCTCCGGCTCGGACATAATAATGACCTGTGGTGCGGCAGGGGCGTTGAACGTCATTTTCAAGGCCATCCTGGACCCGCAAGACGAAGTCATCGTTCCAACCCCGTGTTTCGTGGAGTATTCTTTTTACGTCGATAATCACGGCGGCAAGCTGAAAATGGTGCCCACGGCGGCCGATTTCACCCTCGACCTGAAGGCTATTGCTGAAGCCGTCGGCCCCAGGACCAAGGCCGTGCTGATAAATTCGCCCAACAACCCCTCCGGCCAGATATACAGCGCCCAGAGCCTTGCAGACCTGGGGGGCTTGCTCGAAGATGCCGGCCGCAGGCTGGGACGCACGATCTATCTTGTTTCAGACGAACCGTACCGCAAGATTATCTACGACGGGGCCGAGGTGCCTTCCATTTTCAAGGCTTACAAAGAATCGATCATCGCCACTTCCTATTCCAAGGATCTTTCCATTCCCGGCGAGCGGATCGGTTTTGCCGCCATCTGCCCGGAGGCTACTTACAAGCAGGATGTTATTGGTGCCATGACCCTTACAAATCGCATCCTCGGTTTTGTCAATGCTCCGGCCCTGATGCAGAGGGTGGTCGCCTCCCTCCAGGGAGCAAGTGTCGACATTTCGATCTACAAGCGCAAGCGGGACCTGCTTTGCCAGGGGCTGGCAGAAGCCGGGTACGAGTTTGTCACCCCGCCGGGCGCTTTCTATCTGTTTCCCAGGAGCCCCATTGCTGATGACGTCAAGTTCGTCAAGGCCCTTCAGGAAGAACGGATCCTGGTGGTGCCGGGAAGCGGTTTCGCAGGCCCGGGATATTTCCGGATTGCCTTCTGCGTCGATGACCAGACCATTGTCAACTCCATGGAAGGTTTTAAAAAAGTCCTGGCGCGGTTCAAATGAGCCGGGCAAACATTTCCGCGCTTGCAACCAAAAGGGGCCTCCTTGGATGGAGAGCCCCTTTTGGCTTTGGCATAGCCTGATGGAGATAGCGCCACTTGGCTAGCCGTTCCGCTGAGGCGGTCTGAAAGCATTCTCCGGGGCTTATGGCAACAGGGCCGGAGTATTTTGCGACAACCGGATTACTTCCCGAAATCATACTGAAAACTGCCTTCAAGCCTTCCCGGGGTAGAAACGGCTATCGCTTTTTGCGACTTTGACCGCTTGCCGCTTGCGAGTCAAGTGGCCGGGGCCGGCCTTTGTTTTGATAGTAAATCCTGTAAAATCAATTAGCTACAAAATATTCCGGATTGATCGGGCATGGCGGCATTCCCGTTGCAGAGTAAAGGCTCAACAAACCTTACAAACCGCAGGGGGGTGAGCGTCATGACAAGTATTCGATCAAAAGAGGGCAAAGGAAGGAGGCGGAAAGTCAGGGGCTTCCAGGTGGTCGAGGACGAGTGTCTCTGGATGAAAGCCGGGGTGGTCAACTTCCGCCTTTGTGACAATGCTTTCGACTGTAACCATTGTGGCTTCGACAAGGCCATGCGCAAGGCCATGGGGGCGGGGAAAAAGCCGGAAACCAGGGTGCTGGCTCCCGGCTGGGTTGGATATTTACAGAAAAAATACCGGGGAACTTCCGCCCCTTGCCGCCACGTTCTCAGCGGGCGGATCGAGGCTCCAAAAATCTGCGCCTTCAACTACGAATGCCACCATTGCGCCTTTGACCAGATGTTGGACGAGGCCGACCTGGCTGCCGCCGGCGGACAGCCGGATTACGAGACGGCCGCCGGCTACAAGATGGCAAAGGGTTATTACTATCACTTGGGGCATGGCTGGATTCGCTTCGAGCATGGCGGCCGGGTGCGGCTGGGATTCGACGACTTCCTGGTGAAGCTTTTCGGTCCGGCAGGCGGCATCGAATTGCCCCGGCTGGGGGACAAGCTGGTGCAAAACAAGGTCGGGCTGGCTTTCAACCGTTCCGGGATGCAGGCTGCAGTCCTGGCCCCGGTGAGCGGGACCGTCCTGGCGGTTAACCGCAACGCTCTGGAACATCCGGAAATAGTCCACGAGGATCCCTACCACCAGGGATGGCTGATGATGATCGAGCCTGAAAGCCCCAAGCGAAACCTGGGCGGGCTGTACTTTGGCAAAGAAAGCAGGCGCTGGATGGAGAACGAAGGTCAAAGGCTGCTTTCCATGCTGGGGGAGCAATACACGGGTTTGAGCGCCACCGGTGGCCGGCCGCTTGGAGATGTTATCGGCCGGTTTCCTGAATTGGGTTGGGACAATCTGGTTCAAAATTTTCTGCGGACGGCAAAAGTCGCCTGAACTGTCGGAAAAGTTCAGGCTCGCCGGCTTTGCCAGGCCGCCATGGCCTCCTGCAGGAATTGATTACAATAGCGGCAGAAGTGGAAAGTGACAGGGTCAAGTTCCTGCGGATCGGAACTGAAATGCATCAGGCATTTGGGATGGTCGCAATGGACAAGCCCGAAAAGATGCCCCAATTCATGCAAGGCTATTTTGGCGGCCCTTTCCAGGCCCAGAGGTGATATCGGCGACGCTTCGCTCTTGCTTTCCCTGAGCCGGTAAATAGATATTATGGCGCACCTTCCTGCCTGGCGCGCTTCTCCCAGGCAGTGGGTGAAAAGGGGGACGAAAAGGTCAAGGTCGGCGATGCCGATCACTTTGGAGGCAGGATCGAGCGGAATCGCTTCCAGGACATTGATGATACTGGCGGCGTCGTACTGGCAGCGGGTTTGGTTGTAGGCGTAGCAGGGCTGTTTCAGGGCCGGGGCTATGGTTACTTCCAGCTGGAGATAGCCGTTTATGTGAGCTGCAATTACTTTGGAAACGATTGGCGCTACGAATCCAACCGGGACCAGGGTGACGTATTTTTTGCTGGAGGTCATTTGGTTGAAGAAAAATTTCTCCCTTTGCGGGCCGGTTTGAATGGCGATCCGGCCGCATCAAGCCTGCCGGAGACCCAGGGTTTTTAGCTTGCGGTGCAGGGTGGAGCGGTGCAGGCCCAGTACCCGGGCCGCCCGGGAGATGTTGCCTCCGCATTCGGCAAGCACTTTGGCGATGTGTTCTTTTTCGACTTGCCGGAGTGATCTGGATCCTTCGTTGGCGGGTTGGCCGGCCTGGTTTATGAAGCCGAAGGCTTCGGCCTCGATGGTTCGTGATTTGGCCAAAACCACGGCCCGCTCGATGGCGTTTTGCAATTCGCGGACGTTGCCCGGCCAGTCGTAGTCTTGCAGCAGGGCCAGGGCCCCGGGAGAAATGCGGTCAACGTGCTTGCATGTTTCCTGGCTGTACTTTGCCAGAAAATGTTGCGCCAGCAGGGCGATGTCTTCTTTGCGTTCGCGCAGCGGAGGCAGATGGATCTGGATGACATTGATGCGATAGTAAAAGTCCCGCCGGAAACGGCCCTGCTGAATTTCCTCCCGGAGCTGCTTGCGGGTGGCTGAAATGAGCCGGAAATCCACATCCACCGGCAGGTTGCTGCCCAGGCTGGTTATCTTCTTCTCCTCCAGTACCCGCAGAAGGTCTATCTGCATCTTGATGCTCGTTTCCCCTATTTCGTCCAAAAAGAGAGTTCCCCCGGATACTACTTCCAGAAGTCCCTTGCGGGGATGAATTGCTCCGGTGAAGGCGCCCTTGCGGCAGCCGAAAAGCTCGCTTTCGACCAGGGAGTCAGGAATAGCCCCGCAGTTTATGGCCAAAAACGGCAGCTGGCAACGCTTGCTTTTGGCATGAATCGCCCGGGCCACCAATTCCTTGCCGGTGCCGGTTTCGCCCGTCAAAAGCACTGGTGAATCGCTCCGGGCCACTTCCGGGATGAGGCGAAATATCTCCAGCATGGCCTCGGACTCACCGATGATATTATCGAAGCGGGTCATTTGCTTCAGGCGGCCACGGAGGTAATCGCATTGTGACAAGAGCCGCTTCTGGTGCATTACTTTTTCCATCAGCAAGGACAGCTGGTTGGGGTTGAAAGGTTTCAGCAGGTAGTCGTCGGCCCCCATCTTCATGGCTGTTACGGCCGATTCGATTGATCCGTAGGCGGTGATGATGATTACGCTGGTTTCGGGATAGTCGGTCTTTACTTTCCGCAAAAGCTCGATTCCGTCCATGCCCGGCATCTTGATGTCCACAAACATGAGGTCGGTTGGGATCGACTTCAGCTTTCTCAGGGCTTCCCGGCCGCTGGCGGCGGTTTCCACCTCCTGCCCCATCTTCTTGAACCAGTGGAGCAGGGACTTTCGAACCACCAGTTCGTCGTCTACCACCATTATGTTCATTCGGTCCCGCATGGTTTGTTTTCCTGGGTTGCTGGAGAAGAAATGGTGTTGAAAACGATGGAAAAAACTGTTCCCTTGCC
Source organism: Desulfobacteraceae bacterium (assembly GCA_027031325.1). Classification (GTDB taxonomy): domain Bacteria; phylum Desulfobacterota; class Desulfobacteria; order Desulfobacterales; family Desulfosarcinaceae; genus JALVQM01. The sequence continues at coordinate 3,129 of JALVRI010000402.1, read as the reverse complement.
TTTGGTGCTGCGTACGTTGATCTTGCCGCCGTGGTTCTTGATCACTCCATATACTATCGAGAGCCCGAGGCCGGTCCCTTCACCTTCGGCCTTGGTGGTGAAAAAGGGATCGAAGATGTGATCAAGATCTTCCTCCCCGATTCCCTCGCCGCTATCTTCGATTTCAATGGTTACCTCGTGTCGGCGGGTATCATGGCGTGATACGATATTAAGGTCTCCTCCCTGGGCCATGGCCTCCATGGCGTTGAAGATCAGGTTGAGAAAGCACTGCTGGAGGCGGTTGGTGTCGCCGTGAATCCAGACGGGTGTGTTTTCGATACGGGTTCGGAGCTTGATGTTCTGGAGCTGCATTTTATGCCGGGTCAATGATAGAACGGCGTTCAGGACCGCGTTTAGATCGACGGCCCTGTAGGCGAGGGGCACTTCGCGTGAAAATGAAAGCAGGCCTGAGACAATCTGGCCGCAGCGCTCCAGCTCGCTGGTCATAATGGCCAGGAATTCCTTGAAGTTTTCCAGATCTTCGGCGCTTGGCGGTCCTGCCGCCAGGGTGTTTTGCATCAGGTGGCTGAAGGTTAGCAGGCCCTGGATGGGATTGTTGATTTCATGAACGCAACTTGCCACCAGTTTGCCAAGTGAAATCAAGCGGTCTTCCTGGACCAGTTTTTTGAAGTCCGATTTCAGTTCCTCGATCCGCTCCTGCCAGCGGGTGGAGATTTCGTCGGTCACATCGGTCATGATTTCGATGATTCTGACGATTTCGTTGTTCCGGTTCATCAGTGGATAGGTGATGATGTTGCAAAATTCGGCCAGGCCATGGAGGGAAAGGTCCTGGATCACGTGGGTCGCCTTGCCGGTCCGCAGGGTCTCTTCCATGGGGCACTTGAGGGCCGGGTTGGCTGTCGAGCAAGGCGCGCTGAAACCCCGCGAAACCAAGTAGCAAGGGGAACCGATGGCCTGTTGGCGGGAGCACTCGACTCTTTGCAGGTAGGCGTCATTGGCCTCCACGATGGTAAAATCCGGATTAAGCACCAGGATGGGTGAATTGCTCTGCTGAATCAGGAACCTGGAGGACATCTTCTCCAGGAAGATCTCCTGTTGGGCCCATCGCAGGCGTTCGTCCAGGGTGAAGAATGTTCTCAGCAGCCTGCCGATGTTGTGTTCCAAGACGGCAAGGCGCTTGGGGCGGCGCTTGATCAGGTCCAGCAAAACCTGGCGGTCTCCGGTAAGTTCGATGATGCTGTCCAGCTTTTCGATATCGAGAAGTTCCCTGTAATCGCAGGTGGTATAAATCCCCATTTTCCTGGCCAGAAGCAGTCCTTCGGCCTCTGGATCGATATCGCATACTCCGCACAGGTTCAGATCGAGAAAGGGAAGGGGGTTGTTTTGCAGGAATTCGAGCAGGAATTTACAGGTTTTCCCGCCGCCCACGATGGCTATGTTCAGGGTGAGGCGATTGGAGCCGTTGTCTGCCTGATTGGATGGAAGTGCCAGCATCGCTTTTTTCTCTATCCTGAGGCTGTCGCAACCCGGGGGCAGCCTGGTCGGGAATGTAACCAAATGAAACCCTAGAGACCGGCCCGGCGACTTCGTATCTTCTGGCGGGTTTGGGCCGGCCGGAAAAATTTCTGGCTTGGACACGGCAGGCCGCCCTGCATCCAGGGTGCCGGCCGGATATTCGACGAAAGGTTCAGTGCGGCATTCGGAAATTGAGCGTAAAAAGATCCAGCAAGCGAAAGATGGCATAAGGAACGCTACAGCTTATTAAAAAAATATGGAAACGGGAAGCAAAGGTCAAGTCGCTTTTGGCAGTGACCGAAGGCGGCCGGGAAAATTTGACTTGGGCCACGGGCCGGCGTATGTATGGCGGGTACGTTTTGATAAAAACAATGCGGGAAGAAAGATCATGACCGGGCAGGGACGGGAAATCGTGTACAAATTGGAGCTTGCCGAGACCAGGACGGCGACGGGATTTTTCACCTGCCGGCCAAGTCCGCGGCCGGGGCTCGCGCAAGGCCTTGAGCTGTTGCGCTCAAGGCCCATGGACGATTTTCTGCACCGTTACCTGTTGACCCGGATCCTGTCCCGCCCGCTGCATGAGCTGAACGGCCTGGCAAGAACGGCGGCCGGAGATGACGATTTCCTGCTTTTGGCATTGCTGCACGAAGCTTGCCTGATCAAGGACACCGATTTGCCCGGCCTGCCACCCAAAGACGGGTTGGAGCAGTACTCCCCGCTTGTCTATCTGCGGATCCCGGAACCTGGAAAGAGGTCGGCCCATCGGCGCTGGCAAGAATTGTTGAAGGCCAATGTCCAGGAACACAAGCTGCCGCTTGCGGTTTCCAAAACCGGCTTGCCCTCCCTCTACCCGGAAGACGGCCTTCAAAATACGGCCCGCGGCCCGGAGTTGGCCGAGGCTTTCAGAGCCTGCGGTTCACGCCGCACCGAAAGTGATCGCAGGCCCGAGCAAGCCACCATAGCCACTGCTTTGCGGGTGCTGGAAGGGCTGGATGTTTTTGAGGGACCTGAACTGCGCCACGGCTCGAGCCTGAGCCCGATAGCCTTCCTGCGCCGCTGGAAGCTTTCGATACATGTTCGTTGTGGCCGCAATCAATACCGCCTGAAGGGCATCCAGACCAGTTACGGACGCGGATTGAGTCCCGAGGCCGCCCGGGCCTCGTGCCTGATGGAAATTGTCGAGCGCCTCAGCTCCTTTGTTTCGATAGAGCAGGATCGTCTTGTCCATGCGGCCGGAAACGGGCAACTTGTCTTTGGCAGCCTTGCAGAACTGGAAAGCCACGGCCTGCCGGTGCTGGATCCGAACCGGATGAGGCTTGAAGTGCCTTACAACCGGCAGCGCCTTTACTGGATCGCCGGGCAAACCGGACAAGGCCGCCAGGTTTACGTTCCGGCCCAGGCGGTTTTTCTCTTTTGCAACCTTGACGAGCCGAGCCTGTTCAGCAGCCTGGGCTCAACCGGCCTTGCGGCCGGAAACACCCCAACCGAGGCCAGGCTGGCCGGCCTGCTCGAAGCGATAGAGCGGGACGCGGATGCCTGCATGCCTTTCGACCCGGACTCCTGCTTCCGACTGGAGACCGCCAACCCTTACCTTGAGCCGTTGTTCAGGGCTTA
>JALVRI010000401.1 GCA_027031325.1 Desulfobacteraceae bacterium | reverse complement strand
ATATCGGCCGGCGGTAAACGGCTGCGTCCGGTCTTGTGCCTTGCAGCTTGTGAAGCCGTGGGAGGTAAAACCTCTCAAGCCATGGAGGCTGCCTGCGCCCTGGAAATGATCCATACCTATTCCCTGATCCACGACGACCTGCCGGCCTTGGACGATGACGACCTGAGACGGGGCCAAAAGACCTGCCATGTGCGTTTCAACGAAGCGACTGCAATTCTTGCCGGAGACGGTTTGCTCAATACCGCCTTTGAAATCCTTGCGGACTGGGCTCAGGATTCCATCTGGGACACGCCAATCATGGTCAGGCTCAAAGTGATTCAAACCATTGCTCAGGCTGCCGGTTGCAGGGGGATGATAGAGGGACAGGCACGCGATCTTGAATTTGAAGGACTCAATATCGACCTCGAAGCCCTGGAAGAAATGCATCGCCTCAAAACAGGTGCAATGATCAGAGCTGCTGTTGTCTGCGGGGCGTTGATCGGAGGAGCTGAAGATTGGCAAATAGATAACCTTGAGCGCTACGGCCTCAATATCGGATTGGCCTTTCAGGTGGTTGATGATATATTGAACGTAGTTGGGGACCCGGATATTATGGGCAAGGCCGTTGGCACCGATAGCCGGCGCCAAAAGAACACCTACCCTGCCCTGCTGGGACTGGAAGGTGCAAGGCAGAAGGCTTCCGAACTGGTTGAAAGCGCCCTGCAAAGTTTGAGTCTGTTTGGTGAGGAGGCCGAGCCGTTAAGAGCCATTGCACGCTATGTCCTGGATAGAAACCGCTGAAGGAGCAGTCGTAGTGGATTTGCTGGACAAGATAAATTCACCGCAAGACCTCAAGAAAATTGAAAGATCCAAACTGCCTCAGCTTGCGCATGAAATTCGCCGCACGATTGTCGAAGTGGTATCCAAAACCGGTGGGCACTTGGCTTCCAGCCTGGGAGCCGTCGAACTGGCCATAGCCATCCATTACGTTTTCGACAGCCCCCGGGACAAGGTAATCTGGGACGTAGGCCACCAGGCCTATGCCCACAAGCTGCTTACCGGCAGGCGCGATGCTTTCCATACCCTGCGCCAGCACGGGGGAATTTCAGGTTTCACCAAGCTGAACGAAAGCCGTTACGACGCCTTTACTACCGGGCACAGTTCGACTTCCATTTCCGCCGGACTGGGAATCGCCTGTGCCAAGAAGTTGAAACAGGAAAGGTCGAAAGTAATAGCCGTAATTGGTGACGGATCGATGACGGCCGGGTTGGCCTACGAGGCCATGAACCAGGCCGGTGACACCCACAAGGACAAGGATCTGATCGTAATCCTGAACGACAACGATATGTCCATATCCAAAAATGTGGGTGCCATTTCCTCTTTGCTCAGTCGAACCTTTTCGACCGGCAAACTTCAGGCCTGGAAAAAAGAGTTCGGCGAGTTCCTTAAATCTCTACCCAAGATAGGCAACAACGTCTACCAGCTGGCCAAGCGTTCCGAGGATTCCTTCAAAGCCTTCGTGACCCCGGGGATGTTGTTCGAGGCCTTCAACTTCGATTATTTCGGCCCCATCGACGGCCACAATTTGTCTCATCTAATATCGATACTTTATAATATCAAGCAATTGGAAGAGCCTGTCCTGCTTCACGTAACAACCACCAAGGGCAAGGGATATCGCCAGGCAGAGCAAAACCCGACCTATTTTCACGGAGTGGGTTGTTTCGATATCGCCACCGGTACCTGCAAGCCACGACCAGCGGGCAGCGCTCCTTCCTATACCGAGATTTTCGGCCGGACCATGGTCGAGCTGGGATCCCGCGATCGGCGCATTATTGCGGTGACTGCCGCAATGCCCGAGGGAACCGGTTTGACCGGCTTTGCCGAAAAATTCCCTGAACGCTTTTTCGATGTCGGAATTGCCGAACAACACGGTGTAACCTTTGCAGCCGGGATGGCCACCGAGGGTTTCAAGCCGGTGGTGGCCATCTATTCAACGTTTTTGCAACGAGCCTATGATCAGATTATCCATGATGTTTGCATAGAAAGATTGCCGGTTGTCTTTGCAATCGACCGGGGAGGCCTGGTCGGCGAGGACGGTCCAACTCACCATGGCCAATTCGACCTGTCCTACCTGCGGGCGTTGCCCAACATGGTGATCATGGCACCGCGGGATGAGAACGAACTGCGGCGGATGTTGCTGACGGCCGTTGAATACGATGGCCCCATCGCCCTGCGCTACCCCAGAGGCAAGGCCGAGGGCGTGCCCCTGGATGACGAGATCCGTCCCCTTCCCATTGGAAAGGGCAAAGTTTTGACCAGGGGAGCCGACGTGGTGATTTTCGCCATCGGCAACATGGTTTCCGTGGCTGTAGCGGCAGCCGAGCAGCTCAAGCACGAAGCCATCGAGGCTACAGTGGTCGATTGCCGTTTCGTAAAGCCCCTGGACCATGAACTTATCATCAAGCTTGCCGAGACGATCCCCAACCTGATCACCGTGGAAGAAAACGTTCTCCAGGGAGGTTTCGGCAGCGCCATCCTTGAATTGCTGGCCGACCGTCAGGTCCAATACAGCCGCCTGAAGCGGATAGGGCTCCCGGACACTTTTGTCGAACACGGCTCCCAGCCTGTTTTACGATCCAAGTACGGCCTGACGGCAGAATCGATAACCTCTGCCGCAATCAATATGGTCGCTTCGGACAAGGGGTCATACCCACTCCGTATGGCTGGTATCTCCAGCCATACATCCTGAAATTGGTTCCATGAAAGACAAAATACGCCTGGACACACTCCTGGTAGAACGTAAATTGGCCGCAAGCCGCCAAAGGGCCAAGGCCCTGGTGATGGCCGGCCAGGTACTTGTGGATCATGTCCCGGTGGACAAACCAGGAGTAAAAGTTGCGCGTGATTCTCAAATCGTGGTCAGGGGAAACGACAACCCTTATGTGAGCCGGGGGGGACTTAAGCTTGAGGCCGCCCTGAAGACCTGGAAAATCAAACCCGAGAATTTGATTTGCATGGACGTGGGGGCCTCCACCGGCGGTTTTACCGATTGCCTGCTGCAACACGGTGCCAGGATGGTCTTTGCCGTAGACGTTGGATATGGCCAGCTTGCCTGGTCTTTACGCCAGGACCGGAGGGTGGTTGTCCTGGAGCGCACCAACATCCGCCACTTGGAAAATTCACGGATCAAGGTCCCCATCGATCTTGCGGTAATCGATGTGTCCTTTATTTCATTGAAGCTGGTGGTGCCAAAGGTGTTGGAATTGCTTGATCCCCGGGGAAGGATAATAGCTTTGGTAAAGCCCCAGTTCGAAGTCGGCAAGGGGCAGGTCGGCAAGGGTGGCGTAGTAAGGGATCCCAGGTTGCACCGTAAGGTCCTTGACGAATTGAAAAAACACTTCGAAGCTTTGGGCTTGGTCTGGGAAGCTGTAATCGAATCACCCATCAAGGGCCCCAAGGGCAACAAGGAATTCCTGGCGACCATCCTTCCACCTCCTGCTTGACAGGCGTTGAACCCGGATTTTGCCTTGTCTGGCCTGCACTCATGACTTTTTTCAACAGCCTGTTAAAGCCAACCTTCTGTATTTTAAGCGCTTATTTGTCCTTGATTTTTTTACCCAACCCGTATATCAAGAATAACTTTGACATTCCCGGTAAAGGTCCATCCAAAATCCAATCAGGAAGGAGCGTTAGAAAGAAACCATGGCAGAAAAACTACGGAATATTGCCCTGGCGGGCCACGGTGGCGCTGGTAAAACCTCCCTGGCTGAGGTAATGCTGTTCGACGCCGGGGTAACAAAACGAATCGGCAGGGTCGAGGAAGGCAACACGGTAATGGATTTCGAACCGGAGGAACTCAAACGCCAAACCTCCATCAGCAGCGCCTTCTGCCAGGCCCCTTGGAAAAAGCATACCATCAGTATTATCGACACCCCCGGCGATCAGAACTTCTTCACCGATACCAAGCTAAGCCTTAAGGCGGCCGACGCGGCCGTACTGGTGGTGGATGCAGTTGACGGGGTAAAGGTCCAGACCGAGATGGCATGGGATTTTGCCAAGGAATTCGACCTTCCGGCCATTATATTCATAAACAAGCTGGACCGCGAACGGGCTG
>JALVRI010000400.1 GCA_027031325.1 Desulfobacteraceae bacterium | reverse complement strand
ATGTAATATATCGCCTTCTGGTCGGAAGGCATGTTCTTCAGGTAGTCGTCGAGGCTGATCCACTTGTCCCCGGACTTGGTGGTCTTGAACCTGGCAAGGGCCGCCAGTTTTTCTTTACGCATCGAATCGGTGTAAATACCCTCCTTGAGGACAACCCCGAACTGTTCCCAGAAGGTTGTGTACTTATCCGGCTCCATTTCGGCCAGGAAATCAAGAACCTTTTTCACCAGGTTCTTACGGATATTGATCACCAGCCGATCCTGCTGCAGGATTTCACGACTCACGTTCAGGTTCAAATCGGGCGCATCAACCACTCCTTTGATAAAACGCAGGTATTCGGGCATCAGCTCTTTGCAATCGTCCATGATGAATACCCTGCGGCAGTAAAGCTGGATCCCATGCTTGCGGTCCACCTGGAACAGATCGAAGGGGGCCCTGGAGGGAATGTAGAGCAGGGCGTCGTACTCGGTGGTCCCTTCAAACTTCAGGTGCAGGTGGGCCAGGGGTGGGTTCCAGTCATGGGCCAGGTGTTTGTAAAACTGGTCGTATTCCTCCTGGCTGACCTGGTCCTTCGGCTTGGCCCAGATGGCTTTCATGGAGTTGAGGGTCTCTTCCCGGATCACCCTCCGGGTGGTTTCGCCGATGGGCTTGCCATCCTTGTCCTTGATTATCTGGTCATCGGGCAGGGGCTCTTCCTTTTCCACGTCCATCACTATGGGATAAGCCACAAAATCCGAATACTGCTTTACAATCCGGCGTATCACCCATTGGTCCGTATAATCCGGCTCATCGGGCTGCTGCTTTTTCAGATGCAGGATAACCGTGGTTCCGCGACCCTCTTTGACGGTCTCCTCGATTGTGAAGGTGCCATCGCCACTGGACTCCCACTTGACTGCTTTATCCGTCCCGGCCGCCTTGGTAACCAGGGTAACTTTGTCGGCCACCATGAAAGCACTGTAGAACCCCACTCCGAACTGGCCGATCAGTTCGGGGGCCAGCCCGTCCTGGGCCTGCTGAAGAGCCTCCAGGAAAGCCGCCGTTCCACTCTTGGCTATGGTGCCTATGTTTTCAAGGACTTCCTCGTATGTCATACCGATCCCATTGTCGGACACCTCAAGGGTACGGGCTATCCCGTCGGGCCGGATCTTGATCTTGAACTCGGTGTCATCGCCAAGAATACCGGTATCGGTTTGGGCTCTGAAGCGCAGCTTGTCGATGGCGTCCGAGGCGTTTGAGATCAGCTCGCGCAAGAAGATGTCCTTGTTGGAATAGAGCGAATTTACGATCAAATTGAGAACTTGTTGAACCTCGGTTTTGAAAGCATGGGTTTCTTTTTTACTCTCCATGATTCTCCTCTTGCACTTTATCCATGTCATTTAAAAAGTAATTTGCCAAACCATCCAAATCGACAATAAAATGAAACATAATCGCCGATTGTCAACCGTTTCGGCGTCCTGTGCTTTTCCCGTTCAACCTGAAATTGCAAGCCCCGGCCCTGGAACGATCCGCCGGTGCATTCACCGGCAAGGTGAAGTTCAATCGGTGATAAATCTTGAGGCATTTGAAGCTCCAAGGGGCTTGTAAATTTTCCGCATCTGTTTTGTTTTCGGGCAGTTGAAATACTTTAGTACGCCTGTCAGCCCTCCGCCTCGCATCTTGGCCGAACTTGCCGACTGCAAAATCGGAGATAACCGGTTGCAATCGGGACCCGATGGTATAAATGTTGAGAGCATGGATGTTAACCCAAAAAGGTTTTGATTCCAATGAAGCGCTCAAAAAGCCAAAATCGAAACTCCGCCTACGACCTGTGCGTAATTGGGGCCGGAGCGGGTGGATTTGCCGGTGCCGTCCGGGCAACCGATTATTGCAAGCGGGTCTGTCTGGTTGAAGGAGGTGTTCTTGGCGGGACTGCGGTCAGATGGGGCGCCCTGGCCTCCAAGACCCTCTGGGAGCTGGCAAAGGACTATGCCGTGGCATCCAAAACCGACCGCGGGTACCGGGCGGCAAAGCTCGAGGTGAACTACCAGTCAGTAATCCAAACCGTCATGGCGGCCGTGGCCGAAAAACAGGACCAGATGCTGCGCCAGATAAAAAGCCTGGCGGCCGGCGGCAAAAAAGGAGCCGGCACAATCGACTTAGTCCGGGGTTGGGCCAGATTCAGGGACCGCCGGACAATAGAGATCAGCTGCCACGACGGCGGTCGGAAAATTGTGCAAGCCGATTTTTTCCTGGTGGCCACAGGCTCCCGCCCGCGAAGTCTTCCAGGTTTCCCCTGCGATCAGCAGCGCTTGCTCGATTCTGACGGCATCCTGGGCCTGCCCCATTTTCCAAAACGCCTGATGATCATCGGTGCCGGTGTGACCGGGTGTGAATACGCCACCAGTTTTTCCAATTTCAGGCAAACCGAGGTCTTCCTGGTCGACAACCAGTCCCGGATCCTGCCGTATGAAGACGAAGATATAAGTGCTTTTGTAAGCCGCAACCTGGAAGCAAACGGGGTTACGATTTACCATTCGGCCCACTTGCACGATCTGGAAGTAACCAAGAACGGTGTCCGGGTGGCCTTGAAGTCTGAAAACGGGCGGATACTTACCCGGGATGTTGACGCCGTCCTGTTTTCCGTGGGAAGGGAACCAAACCTCGAACGGCTCGATCTTCAGGCAGCCGGGATCCAACCCGACCGCGACGGGTATCTCAACAGTGACGATTTTTGCCGGGTAAAGGGCAATATATACGCCGCCGGTGACGTCACCCACCGGCCGGCCCTGGTCAACATGGCCGTCATGGAAGGTCGCCGGGCCGTCCGGCACATGTTTACCGGCCATTGCGATCCCTTCAATTACAGCAACCTTTCCTCGGTGATGTTCTTTTATCCGGCCGTTGGGGCAGTAGGCCTCAACGAAAGGGGCTGCCGTAATAAAAAAATACCTTACCGCGCAGCCACTTATCCAAACGCTTTGCTCAGCCGGGCCATTGCCATGCGTGTCGGCAGGGGGTTTGTCAAGATAATCGTGGGCGACGACGATCGCCAGACCATTCTTGGGATGCGGGCCGCCGGGCCCCAGGTATCCAACACCATCATGTCCATCGCCCTCTTGATGGACCAGGGGTCCGGGGCCATCGATGTCATCAAGTCCATGTATCCCCACCCGACCATGAGTGAAGGAATCCAGGAATGCCTGCGACTGCTGCAGGGAAAATCGACTTTCAAGCCGGAAGCTTTTCCGGACCTCATCAATCTTCGTCGCTGGTCGCCCCGGACCGGCTTCGAACCCTTGTGAGCCGCACCGCCGCAACGTGGTTGATGGTAAAACCAACGGCCATGGGAAACACAATCTCCCCCGGATCGGCAACTTTCTGGAAACAGGTGCGCTCGGAAAACCGCGCTGATTGCGTGGAAAGCCTCGGCTCGAATACCCAAGTTCGTACCGCAAAGGAACTTTTTACCACTGCCTGTGGCAAAAAGGCCACAAAAGGTTCAAAATCCTGAACCACTATATTTTCTTTTAATACAATCTGTTATGCCGATCTTACCGGGGAACCCAAGAAAGGTTCAAAATCCTGAACCCAGGACAAAGACAGTAATTATCAATCATTCAAGAAGGTTAGATAAAAACAACCCCAACGGGTTTAGATTGATAAACTTTTTTCCTAAAAATGGTAACGCCTAACCCTGCCTCAATATTGGGAAGCGAAAAATTTAAAGGATCATATCATACCAAAAACATTATTGATAATGATTGTCACCCAGCATATTTCCAATAAAAAACCCTATTCTGGCAGCCTTTTTGCATTACCATCGACTAAACAAATGAATTTTTTCATCTGTTCTCCTCCTTAACGGCTAAACATGAAAATGTTTAGCCGTTTTTATTTCCGTCTCCTCTCAGGGCCGGGCCGCAATCAAGGTCCCTGTCGGTCAGCTTCTATCCTGAATGGATTCCCGTATTTTCTGTAGGTCGCAAGGACGGCCTGTATCCTTGCCTCCATGGCCGGGTCCTCGTGGCGCCAGCCGTTTTTGATGCGGGCTTGTGACAGGTTGCGCATGAATTTTCGTAGATAAAGAGAGGTTATCCGGGCATGCTCTTGGAACGGTTG
>JALVRI010000399.1 GCA_027031325.1 Desulfobacteraceae bacterium | reverse complement strand
GTATGTGGAACAGGCCCTGCACAGGATCCTGGGGCATTGCTTCGACCTTGGACTTACCGTCTGCCTCGAAAACATGTTTCCGGCCTATGGTGGTTTCTGGCTCCCGGAACATTTCGAGCCGTGGTTTGAAGAATATCCCGATTTGCAGCTCACCCTGGATGCAGGCCACGCCAACCTTGGAAGAAAAAGCCCCGGGGCCATGGCCTTCGTGGAGCGATTCGGCCGACGCATCGGTCACCTCCACCTGAGCGACAACGACGGCCGTCGCGATCAACACCTGCCCCTGGGCAAGGGTACGGTCGATTTCAAAAGCCTGGCCGCCGCGGCCGGTGGACTGGGTCCGGACCTGACGGTTACCCTGGAGGTTTTCAGCGCCGACCGCAGCCGTCTCAAGGCAAGCCGGGCCAGGTGGCTTGGCTTGTTGGCCGGAAGCAGGAATCCGGGTCAGGCCGGGGTTTGAAAAGGAGCTAAAGTTTTCCGGTCACCACCCGATGGTATCTTCGCAGGCTATTATTCCGGGCTTTTCCCGGTTGAAGGAGAGGATGATTATGGGTGTGGACTCGGTAGTCACGACCAGCGCGGCGATGGCCCTTGCCGTCCGCCAGCTCCAGGCCACGGCCGAAATGCAAAGTGCCGTCATGCAACAGCTTGCCGCCAGCCAGCAGGATATGGCAGCCATGCTGGCCGAGCAGGGTATCGGCCAAAATATCGATATTCAGGTCTGAAGCCGATATTTAAGACCAGTATTGAACCCGGATTATGCACTTCAAATGCCTTTGCCAGTTCCCCGCCGCGCATTTTCGGCAAACCGGCCGGCTGCAAAATCCGGGTTGAATGCAGCCCGGTTCGCCTTTGTCTCTGAATCACTTCTCGGGCAACCGCCGACTTTCCGATGTTGAAACAGTAGACTGCCAAGACGGGGCAGATGGTGGAGTATGCCCCGTCTTGGCCGATTGCAAGGGGTCAGGTCGCGGCATAGGCTGCCGGATCAAGGGGGGAGTTGGCCGGAAAAGCCCTTTGACCCAGCTCGCGATCCATGAAGAACAGGCCCTGCTTGGTGTCGCTGACCATGGCCATCTCTTCGGCCACCTTTCCGCTGGTGGCTTCTTCCTCGATCTGTTCCTCTATGAACCAGGTCAGCAGGGGCTGGGCCTGGTAATCTTTTTCTTCGCGGGCCAGGTCCATCAAGTCATTTATCTTGGAGGTGATGAACTGCTCGTGCTTGTAGGCGTCTTGCCAGGCTTCCAGGGGGGATTCCCACTCGGTCTTGTGCTGTTTCAGGTCCGGAAGTTGGACCTTGCCACCGCGATCCAGGAGATGATCCAGCAATTTCATGGCGTGAACCATCTCCTCGTGGGCCTGGATCCTCATCCAGCGCCCCATCCCGTCCAGGTTGGCGGAGTGGAAATAAGCGGCCATGGAAAGATAGAGATAGTAGGATTCCAATTCGTTTTTGATCTGTTCGTTGATGGCTTGGGTCATTCTTTCTGAAATCATTTGCCTCTCCTTGTTTGAATTTGGCGTTAAGGAATTTTAATGTCACAAAGGTAAGATCTGGCGGCCCGGTGTGCAAGCGGCAATGGCAAAAACGTCAAGTTTCCGGGTTCAGGGCCGATAGTCATGTTTGAATCCGGATTTTGCAACCGGCTGGTTTGGCAAAGATGCGCGGCGGTGAACTGGCAAAGGTATTTGAAGTGTATAATCCGGGTTGAAGCAGGCTGCAGGAGTAGCTGATGGTTGCGTTCGAGGAGCCTATGGATCATTGTCGGCTGTCAAGCGATGATATTTTTGCCAAAGTTGCCGTTGGCGGAGAATTTCTCAACGACAAGCAGTTGTGTCAGGCCAGGATGTTGCAGAAATTAGTCCTCAAGCGTTCCGGAAAGCACATGGGACTGGGTAAGATCCTGTTGGCCCTGGGTGTTGTCGAACAAGAGCAACTTGATGCCATTGAGCGCTTGCAAAAGGCCATGGAGGCTGAACTTGCGGCCGAAGGGCGGAAACCGGATCACGGGGCTGAAAGTGGGGATGAGCAGCGGCAGGAGCGGGATTTCGAGCTGAAAATCGCCGAAGATTACATGCAGGCCTGGATCAAGGTTCCCCCGGGCAATCCGGGCGGAATCGATCTTGCGAGGGTGAAAAAGGAGCTTGACGCCAACAGCGTGGTTTTCGGCCTCCTGGATGATGAGACGATAGAAGCCTACCTTGAAGATCCGGATCCCGAGCAGCCCCTGCTGATTGCCAGAGGTTTGGAGCCTGTAGCCGGCGAGGCGATGGAAATCGTATACCATTTCGATACCGATCCAATGCGGGTAGGCACCCTCAAGGAAGACGGCACCATGGACTGGAAAGATCGGGGTGCCCTGCCAATGGTCAAAGAGGGAGACCTGCTGGCCGAAAAAGTAACCCCGCGGGAAGGACAGCCCGGTAAAGATATCCTGGGCCAGGAAGTTGCGCCACCCAAGATCAAAGACATCATCCTGAGATGCGGCCGGGGAGTCGAAAGGTCATCCGACGGTCGCAAGGCCTTTGCCAAGATCGGCGGCAGCCCCCGTATCGGCCCCGACGGCAAGCTGCTGGTAATCTCTACTTACACGGTCAACGGTGATATCGGCCTGGAGACCGGGCATGTGGATTTCAGCGGCCTGATCGATGTCACCGGCACAGTCCAGACCGGCTTCCGGGTCAAGGGACATGGATTGCGGGCCGGCGAGATCCAGGCTGCCGAAATCGAGCTCGAAGGAGACCTTATCTGCCTTGGTGGAATCTACGGTGCCAGAATCGGGGCCGGCGGGAAGGTCCGGGTCAGCCATATTCACGACAGCCGGATCGTGGCGGTCGGCGACATAGTAGTGGAGCGGGAGATCTTCGATTCGGATATCGAAACCAACGGCCGGTGCATAATTGGTGGGGGCAACATAATCGGCAGCCGGATCAGTGCCAAGAAGGGTATCCAGGTCATGAACGTGGGAACCGAAGCCGCCAAGGCAAGTACCCTGACGGTAGGGATCGACAAGATGGCCCGGCGCAAGATCGATGAATACAAACAGCGGCTGGCGGTCCTGGAAGACAGCTGCAAGGAGCTGGAAAATGAACTGGAGACCCTGCGGGAAAAATATGAAAAAGCAGGTACCGAGTTGGGCGAAGTGGCCCAGGAGCAGGACCGCTGCATGGTGGAAAAACGGAAGCTGGAAGAGCAAATGGCAAAAGATGAAAAAACGGGGCGGCTGGTTGAGGATTCCGTCAGGGAAAAGATCGCCGGGTTGGATCGGAAGTACCATGATCTGGATGCCAGGGTGGCCGAGCTGATGGACCGCGAGGATGATTTCAAAGGGCAGATAACGGTCAAGACCGGGCAGCTCGAGAAGATGGTGGCAGAACAGACCCGCATCCAGGGCAGGATAGAAAAGGTGATGGCAGATTCCAGGCAGGACCGGGCCGTACCCATAATCAAGGTCTCCGGAATCATCTACTCCAAGACCAAGATCGAAGGCCCCCATGCTACCATGGTCCTGGAGGAAGACCAGCGGCATATCAGGATCGCTGAAATCAAAGAAGGCGGAAAGGGCAAGATGTCGATTTACGCCCTGAAGATCACCCCCCTGCGTTGACCCAATCTTATCTCTGCGGGTCCGAAAATCCGGTTTGCGTGCCAAGTCATCTTGCCGGGCGGATGCCTGCAAATACAATTGCGGCAACATGGATTCAGGACAGAGACCGGTTGCTTGACATCTTTCCCCTGGTCTGGGATAAGGTTGGACAGGTTCCGGGCCGGAGATTGCAGCCCGGCTGGACCCGACACCCCGTAAACAAACCCCCGCGGCGGTTTTGCCCCCGGCAAGTCTCATTCATTATTCAAAACCAGGGAGAATATCATGCAGGATGTGGTTATTGCAGCGGCATGCAGATCGGCCATCGGAGCATTCGGTGGAAGCCTGAAAGATATGCACGCAGCCCGTATTGCGGCGGCGATCATGCGGGCTGCGGTAGAGCGGGCCGGGATCGACCCTGTCGAGCTGGATGACGTTCGTTTCGGTTGTTGCCTGGAACCGGCCGATTCATTGAACGTGGCCCGGGTGGCGGCCCTGTTGGCCGGGATTCCGGACACGGTTCCGGCGGTAACCATCAACCGGGTTTGCATTTCGGGGATGGAAGCGGTCGTTTCGGCCATGGCCATGATCCGGGCCGGACTGGCTGAAATCGTTTTGGCCGGTGGGGTGGAGCACATGTCGGGGGTACCGTACATCGTGCCCAAGGCCCGCTGGGGTTGCCGACTCCAGGACCAGGAATTCGTCGATGCCCTCATCCGGGCCCTGCACTGCGGTTCGCATATAATTCCCCATCCGGAAGACGGTCCGGTGGATGCCGGCAAACCTCCTTTGAGCTACTTCAAGGGCAAGCCATACATCATGGGCCATACAGCCGAATTCGTTGCCCAGCACATGGACATCAGTCGCCGTGAAATGGACGAAGTGGCCCTGCGAAGCCACAACAATGCCGAGCGGGCCAACCAGGATGGCTCATTTGCTTCCGAAATAGTTCCCCTGGAGGTTCCCCGCCGCAAACAGCCGCCCCTGCTTTTCGAGAAAGACGAGCATTTCCGGCCGGGTTTAACCATGGCCGATCTTGAAAAATTGCCGCCGGCGTTCGTTCCCGATGGCGGCAAGGTGACGGCCGGAAATTCCAGCGGAATAAACGATGGGGCCGCAGCCCTTGTGGTGATGTCGGCGGCCAGGGCCGAATCCCTTGGAATCAAGCCCCTGGCCCGGATAAAGGCCGTCGGCAAGGGGGCCTGCCACCCCTCGGTCATGGGCCTTTCGCCGGTTCCGGCCGTCAGGGACCTGTTGGCAAAAAGCGGTCTGGCCATCAGCGATTTCGAGCTGGTGGAAGTAAACGAAGCCTTTGCCGCCCAGTACATAGGCTGTGAGCGCCAGCTGGGCCTGGATCGTGAAAAAACAAACGTCAACGGTTCCGGAATCGGGCTGGGGCACCCGGTCGGAGCAACCGGGGCCCGCATAATGGTGACGTTGATTCACGCCCTGCGCACCCGAGGCAAAAACCTTGGGCTTGCCACCCTTTGCGGTGGCGGTGGTGTATCGATGGCCTGCGCCCTGGAAATTATCTGAATTGGGCCGGCTGCCGGTTTGGGGGACCGGGGTCAGGCCCCGACCCTGGATTTACTCTCGGCCTTGATGGCATCGACGGCCTTTGAGATGGTGTTGCGAATTTCCTTGAACTTGAACGGCTTGGCTATGAAATCAAAAGCGCCCTTGGCCATCGACTCGCGGGCCAGTTCCAGGGTGGCGTAGCCGGTTATCATCACCACCTTGGTTTCCTGGTGGTTGAACTGGATCTGTTCAAGGATTTCTATGCCCTCCATGTCGTCCATCCGAATATCGGTGATGACGATATCGGTGGGATTATTCTTGAAATGCTCCATGGCTTCCACCGGATTGACGAACACTTCAACCTGGTGCCCCATATCTTCCAGCATCGGCTTGAGTCGCTGACCCACAACCGGTTCGTCGTCGATAACCATTATACTGACTGTTTCTTTCATGGCCCTCTCCTAAAATGTTTGGGTTGATGCGACTAGCCCGTCGTCGTTACAGCCTCCGGTTTCAGGTCGGCCGACGTGTCCTGGCAGGCAACCCTGATTGAGTGCTGAATTCCCCGCCGCTGGCGATAGGCCCGGATTACGAAGAAAAGAATCACCAGGCAGCCGGTTATGCCGCTGGCAAAGAGGAAAAACTTGCTGGTCATGTTGAAGTAGACGTCCAGGGACGGATCCATGTTGAGCAGGTTCAACTGCCGCAGGTAGACCGGAATGGCGATCACGCGGCTCAAGACGCACAGCAGGATGATCAGGCTGGTTACAAGGCGGATTATTTTTTCATGCACAACCTTGACCCCGAAGACCCCCAGATAGATTCCGAGCAGGGATCCCAGGTACAGCAGCATTGTCAGGCGTATGTCGACAAACCCTTGGTAGGCGTAGCTCAGGGCACCGTAAGCCCCCATGAACATGGCCAGGAAGAGTTCGGTTCCCGTGGCCACGGCAGTCGGTACTCCCAGGATGTAAATCATGGCCGGAACACCGATAAAGCCTCCCACGCCGATCGTGCCTGCCAGATAACCGGTTGCCACACCAACTCCCAGCAGCACCCACAGGCTGACCCTGATATCGGCTACCTTGAAGTAGATTATCGGGGGCAGGTTGAAGCGCTTGAAAAAACGGGCCAACTTTTGGGAGGGCCCACCGCCTTCTTCCTTGTTGCGGGACGAATTGATCAGGTCGCGCAGCATGGAAAGGGCGACAAACAGCAGGATGGTTGAAAAGACGATACTGATATAGAGGTTTGCCCCGGCCCCTTTGGCTGAACCGTGACCGGTGCCGCCGCGGAAAAGCATGCTGTTGATGAAAACCGCGAGCTGAATTCCCGCCACGGCCGTCACCAGTAAAAAGATGGCCAGTTTTTTATCAACGTTTCCGGCTTCCCCGTGTTTACGGGAACCGACCATGGCCTTGCCGAACTTGTGGGTTATGTTACTGGCGACCGCTATTACACCTTCTACTCCCAGGTTCATCATGCCCGGTGTCATGAAAAAGGCACCGCCGCTGCCGATAAATCCGCTCAAAACACCGCCGATGAAACCCAGAAGAACCACCTGCAGGGCCGTGGCCAGGTCGATGTGTAAAAAGTGAACCACCAAATGCTCCATTATCAGCCTCCTGTATGGATATCGATTTGCAACTGTTCAGGGTGAATGTTTGCTAACTTTTGTTCAGCTCCGTGTTTTCAATCGTTTCTAGTCGATTCCAACGGCCTTGAGCAGCAAGCCGGTAACGGTGCTGTAACAGTAGGCCACAACCGGTACGAAGATGGCCACCGCAAGCGAGGAAAGCCATTTCATTTTTTCGTGCAACTTGCCTCCAAGCAGGCTCAAGATCGGTTCCTGAAAATGGAATACCAGCAGGTAGATGCAGGCTACCAGGGCGGCGAAAGCCAACAAGCGGACCAGATGGCGCTTGCCGAAAAGAAAGCGGGATTGCATTTCGTTGGCGGTGATAACCGGAACCTTGATGCTGTCGCGGATACCTATGGCAAGCTCACGGGTATCGCGCATGCGGGCCTCATGCCCTTTTTCCAGGAACATGTCGCCGATAACCACCAGGGAATAGTTACCGCCTTCCTGACACACGTCGAGAATATCTTTTTTGTCTCCGTAAATCGTGCGGGCACCTGCAAAGCGCCCTTCGGCGATCAGTTCGTCCATGGTGCGGGTCAGCCCGCCGTCGTCTATTTCGGGACCGTCGTCCTCGACTCCTCCGGTGTATTCGGCGGATTGTTGGACCGGCTCGGCCTGGGCGGGTTTTTTTTCGGCCTCGGTGGACGGAACCACCCGCAACAGCTCCACTGCAGCCCCCCAGCGTTGGGCCAACTGGTTGATCTGGCTGAAAGACTCTGACTCCGGATCGAAGCGTTCCTGGATCCAGAGGATACTGGTTTCGGCCATGGTGCAAAGTTGCTCACGGCAACCTTCAAGGTCGGCCAGGGCGTTTTTGATGGTATTCTCATCGACCTTCTGGCGCGGCATATAGGTCACTGTAAGAACGCCGTCTTTGGCCCGGACTCCCAGTTCGGCGTTGCGGGTCTGATCGTTGGCTGCAAGGAGCAGGCGCGCCCGGGCCGCCAGGAGCAGGTCTTCAAGTTGCCGGCGGCTCTGCTTGGTGGCTGCGAACTCGGGAAGTTCGGACATCTGGTGGATCATTTCAGCCGCGTAGTCGATGTTGATGTGCTGGAGGTTGAGGCAGATATCATAGTACCTGGGGTCATGGCCGGCGGTTTCGCGATGGATGAATTTGGACCATTTTTCAACGTCGGCGTCGATTTGTTCAAGGTAGGTGATGGCTTTTTCCTGGGGCAGGTTGAGTTGTTGCATCACGTTCTTGACCCGCTGATGCATGGGGGTTGTCAAGCCTACCCGGATGCGGTGGGAGACACCGGGGCAGAGCAGGTGACCGAAACGGCCGTAATAGATCAGATTGTCGTCGATCACGCTTTCACACAAACGCTTGGTGATGAAAGCCAGGTAGAGGTCTTTTTCGCGGGCCAACTTTTCCTGGGATCCAACCGACCTGATGACCGCGTTTATCAGGCGGCCGACCTTGATTCCCGCTTTGCGTGCCTCTTCCAACAACACCTGGCGTCCGAGCAGGGGCCAGCCTGTCAGCTCCTGGAGGCGTTTGGCCAGGGCTTCACTCTGGCCGTGGGGTGCTCCTGAAATCATGATGATCGGCATTTCACTCCATCCTTTCTTAACCTGTAAGTTGATGTTGGTTTGCCGTTTACTTGGACTGCTTGAATAGGGACCGTGGTTAGGACTTCGTTTATTGCCTTGGTGACAAGTCCGTTGTCACCATCAGATTCGAAGATGATCAGATCGATCTGCTGTTCATTGATTATATCGACAAGTTCGGCAAGCAGGGGACCGGCGCTTATGTGGCAGGAAACGGCCAGGCCCTGCTGACAGGCCTTGCCTATCAATTCTTTGAGATGTTCCGCCATCCAGTCAGGTCGGCCCGCAGCCGCTTTCTGGTTGCCCGGGTAGACAACATACACCTTGGCCTGGATACGCTCGGCCACCGAAAGGGCGTGGTAGAGGGCGTTGAAATCATGGTTGGCCGGTCCCAGGGGGACCAGAATTTTTTCTCTGCTCAATGCAAGCTCCCGGAATATTGCAGTCGAGATTGACCTGGAATTTGACTTCCAGGCTGCCGAGACGTAAAGCAAAATCCTTGCCGCGCAATATTTGTCTTGTTATATCAGTGGGATATTTCCACAAGGGCCTGATCTGGCCAAGGAAAATGATTCAATATGAAACTTGACTTTTTTGGGAGGAAAAGTATTTGGTTGGAATATCGACATATAAACCGCGTAGTTAGTCGTAGTGTTTCATTTTGAAAAGAAGGCTTATTGTAAATTGAAGCGCTTCAGCTTGCGCCAGAGGGTGGTGCGCGGAATTTTCAGGATCCGGGCTGCGGCCTGCTTTTTGTAGCCGGTTTTCACCAGTACCTTTTGAATATAGTCTTTTTCATACTCTTCCAGGGAAGGCCATTTCTGTTGCTGGAGGTTGTTGAAAGACAGGTTCTGGATATCGGGCGGAAGATCGGCCCGCCTGATGACCGTATCTTCGGCCAGCGCCACTGCGCTTTCGATGATGTGTTCCAATTCGCGGATGTTACCCGGAAAAGGATAGTTGCACAGGATGTCTAACACGCCGGGAGAAACGCCGGTGACATGCTTGCCGAAGGCGTGGCTGTAGCGGGTGATAAAATGGTTGACCAGGACGGGTATGTCTTCCAGCCTCGATCTGAGGGGCGGGAGGGTTATCAGAACGACTTTGAGGCGGTAGTACAGGTCCTGACGGAATTTTTTGTTGACCACGGCGCGGTTCAAATCCTGGTTGCTGGCTGCGATCAGGCGGACATCGACGGCGATCGGTTTGATTCCGCCAACCCGCAGAATGGTCCTTTCCTGGACAAAACGGAGCAGCTTGATTTGCATGCTCATGGGCATGGTTCCGATTTCATCCAGGAAGATGGTTCCCTTGTGGGCCGATTCCAACAGGCCTAGTTTGGTCTCGATGGCACCGGTAAAAGCCCCCTTTTCATGGCCGAACAATTCGTTGGCGATCAGTTCTTCGGCAAAACTGCCGCAGTTGAAAGAAATGAAAGGGTTGTTGCGTCTTTTGCTGCCGC
Source organism: Desulfobacteraceae bacterium (assembly GCA_027031325.1). Lineage (GTDB taxonomy): Bacteria > Desulfobacterota > Desulfobacteria > Desulfobacterales > Desulfosarcinaceae > JALVQM01. The sequence goes on along the minus strand of JALVRI010000399.1, from coordinate 2,373 downwards.
AATGCAGGGCCCGGGCCACAAGCTCTTTGCCGGTTCCGCTTTCTCCCTGAATCAGAACGTTGCAGCTCAAAGGGGCGACCTTTTTGATCATCTGGCGGACTTGCTCGATGGCTTTGCTGTGACCGATGATCTGGTAATTGCGGGGGCCTGAAAAAAGTTCCTTTTCCAAGGCCTCTTTTTCGATTTTTAGTTTCACTTTGGTCAGGGCCTGGCTTGCAAGGGCCCGCAGCTCGGCCATTTTGAGAGGTTTTGTTACATAATGAAACGCTCCGCTGCGGATCGCCTCGATGGCCGATTCAATGGAGCTGAAACCGGTGATCATGATGACTTCGGTTCGATGGCTCACTTCGCAAGCACGTTTGAGAATATCCATTCCGCTGATATCGGGAAGTTTCAGATCGCAGATAATCAAGTCAAAGGCGTTTTGTTCAATTTGTCTCAGGGCAGAGGTGCCGTCGGCGAAAGTTTCGACCAGGTAACCTTCCCGTTCGAGACCGCGTTTGATTTCCCGGCGGCTGATCATTTCGTCATCGATTACGGCCACCCTTGGCTGCCAGTCAGCTGTCACTGGATGCATCTGAGCCTCCCAGGGGCAGATGGATTGAAAAGCAGGTTCCTCTGGTCTTGCGGGGCCGGACCTGAATCCGCCCGCCGTGCTGTTCGATTATCCCATAGGTTACCGAGAGGCCCAGGCCGGTTCCCTCGCCCTCGCGCTTGGTAGTATAAAAGGGATCGAAGATACGTTCCAGGTTTTGCTTGGGGATCCCAATGCCGGTATCGCATATATCGACCCGGAGTTCATTTTTCTCTGGAACCACCTCAACGGTGGCTGTAATCGTGCCACCGTCAGGCATGGCCTGGATGGCGTTTACCAGCAGGTTTAGAAAAACCTGCTGAAAACTGCTTTTGTCGATCATGATTTCAGGCGGATTGCCTTTTACCACTTTTTCGTACTTGATCTTGTTGAGCCGCATTTCGTTTTTCAGCAGGCGGGCGGTCTTGTCCAGGATTTCCACTATGGAGGCCGGTTCTACCCGCCGTTTTTCCTGGCGCGAAAAGTCAAGCAGGTTGCGCACGATACTGCTGGTCCGGTCTGCCTGTTCCATGAGATCCATGTAAAGGTGTTGCCTTTCGGCGGCATCCATCCTGTCCTGTCCTTCGATCAAGGACTCGACGATAAGGGATATGTTGTTGACCGGGTTGTTGAGTTCGTGGGCGATTCCGGAGGTGAAGGTTCCAATGGAAGCCATTTTGCGTGATTGGAGCAGTTGTTCCTGCCTGGTGCCGATTTCCCTGGACATGCGGTTGAAGGCTGCCACCAGATCGGAGACTTCATCGTTGCGGCCCGGGTCACAGTCGATCGGTTCGAAGATCCCGTTCATGGCCTTGACCGTGGCCTTGCGCAAGCGCGAAAGGGGCTGGAGGATATCGTGCAACATGAGCCGGTAGATCAGGGCCATGGCGATGATGAAGCCGACGATGACTATCATGGGCAGCATGAAAATGCGTTCGAGCACAACCTGGATCCGGTTCCGTTTGAGCTTTATCAAGGTGTTGGTGAAGTCTACCATCTTTTTGCCCAGGTCCCTGATGGTTGCCACATCGACGTTGTTTCCGCCTTTTTGGAGATTTGAGATGGCGGCCTGAAGGACCTGCTTGTATTGCTCGAGGACCGCGCGGGCCTTCCTGAACTCTTGCTCTCCAGTCAAACTGCGGATTTCTGCGGCCATGTTGTCAAAAGCGATTTCGACCTTGGAAAGGAAGTGGCCGCTTTTTTCGAAGCTGGACGGATCCTTGGCGTAGATCAGGTTCTTTTCGTAACGCCTCAGTTCCAGTACGTTGTCGCGCAGATCGTCGAATTTTTCGATCGCGATCAATTTGAATTCCAGATCAGAGACCGTCGTATAATAAAGAACGGCGAAACCGACCATTACGGCCAGGCAGGCAATAAAGAAAAAGGTTATTTTGGAGCGGATGGTATTCATGGCGAATTCTCCGGTGACTGCAACAGCAGCAATTAATCCGAGCCGGTCCCGGTGACATGAAAACGGGGCTTGATATCTATTATATCCTCGGCCCCTGATCGTCAATACGCCCGATGGCCGGGATCCGATTCGTCCTGTTCCGATAGGGAGTGAATAGTGGCGGGTGTGCGGAATTTACAAAAAAAGGGCAAGGTTCCGCCGACCTTGCCCCCTTGGATTTGCTTTGGCGAACGTATTAATTGGTTCTTTTCAGGTAGTTGAAGTGCACAATCCGGGATTAATACATGTCGTCCATATCAGGCATGCCCTGGTTGGCAGCACCCTTCTTCTTTTCCGGTTTTTCGGTGATCATGGCTTCGGTGGTGAGCATCAGGCCCGATACCGAGGC
>JALVRI010000398.1 GCA_027031325.1 Desulfobacteraceae bacterium | reverse complement strand
TTGATCGACTATTAAACGAAGCAGCACTGGTATGTACGCCCGGGGCGGGCTTCGGACGTTGTGGGGATGGCTACATCCGGCTGAGCGCTTTCAATAGCTTCGAAAAGGTGGAAGAGGCCATGGAACGCCTAAAGGCTGTTTTAGGATAGGAGAATTGCCATGCCCATGAGTCAGGCTTTCAAAGACAGGTTGTACCCCGTGCTGACTGATATCGTGAGCCATTTCGGCACACCATTCCATATTTATGATGAGACCGGTATCCGTGAGACGGCAAGGCAGTTGATCGAGACTTTTTCCGCCTTGGAGGGATTCAGGGAGTATTTTGCGGTCAAGGCTTTGCCTAATCCACGCATTCTGGAGATAATGTCCGAGATGGGTTTCGGTTTCGACTGCAGCTCGATCGCAGAGCTGGTTCTAAGCCGGCGGATCGGTGCCAGTGGTGAAGATTTGATGTTCACTTCCAACAACACGAGCAGGGAAGAGTTCCAGGCGGCCGCGGACGACGGCGGGTGCATATTGAACCTCGACGATATCTCGCTTGTGCCTAAAGTGCCCCGCATGCCGGAGTTGATTTGCTTCAGGTACAATCCCGGGCCCCAGCGCAGCGGCAACAGCATAATCGGTAACCCTGTCGAATCTAAATATGGAGTGGCCCACCAGCAGATAATCGAAGCTTACCTCGAGGCTCGCCGGCGTGGAGCAAGGCGTTTCGGGATCCATACCATGCTTGCTTCCAACGAACTGGATTACCGTTACATGGTTCAGACCACCAAGATGCTGCTGGATCTAATAAAGTGGATCAGGAAAGAGATAGATATAGTTTTCGAGTTCGTCAACATTGGGGGAGGCCTTGGTATCCCGTACAAGCCAAATGAGCCGGCCTTCGATTTGCGGGCCATGGGGATTGAGATCACCAAGCTTATGAAAGAATTCAGCAGGCAGGAAGGATACTGCCCGCGGCTATATATGGAAAGCGGACGTTACATGACAGGCCCCCATGGGGTCCTGGTGGTCCGTGCGATCAATCGCAAGGAAATTTACCGGACACACATCGGAGTTGATGCTTGTATGTCGGCTTTGATGCGACCGGCTATCTACGGTGCCTACCATCATATCGAGGTCCTGGGCAAAGATCCCCAAAAAGGCCTGGAAACAGTCGATGTGGTTGGGTCTCTCTGTGAAAACAACGATAAATTCGCCATTCAACGCCCCTTGCCTCCCATTGAGGATGGAGATGTTCTCTGCATCCACGACACAGGAGCCCATGGTCACGCCATGGGCTTCAATTACAATGGCAAATTGCGGCCCCAGGAATTGCTTTTGAGGCATGACGGCCGGGTGGAGTTGATAAGGCGGGCCGAGACCCTTGACGATTATTTCGCCACCTTGAATTTTGATCCTGATGTTCTTGACCTCAGGTCCTAGCCGGAGCATGTCCTGAACTGCCATGAATCAATCTTGTAAAGCCGGTAGCGACCTTGTTGGTCGGGTTGAATGACATGGAGCCTGGCCGACTAGTTAACCATGGCGAAAGGTTTGTGCCGCGGGCTTGACCGCTCTTGCCATTTGAAGCATTGTCCGGCCGGGGCGGTAAGGAGCAAATTGTGTAATGGTACAGAAGGTGTTCCGGAATTCATGCAAGGCGTGAGCGGTTCTCAGCTTCTTTGGGAAATGGGTCTATCGAAATGATCGGCATGAAGGGATGATTTGCCTTAAGCGATTCGATGATTACAGTATGATTCAATGGCAGCAGGTGAAGCTTGTCGGGGTAAATTTTATTACAAAGCCGTAAGATTGATTGCAACAAATGCTTTTCAGATATGATTAAAATAGATGCGGAATTTTTGCTTTTTTCGTGTTTAGCTGTTGACCTTTTTTGGAAAAATCAGTAATTGGATTCAATATCAATATCAATATAACCCATCGACAAACCCAAAGGGGTGGTAATGCCTCGTTCTGCTTGCAGACCGGAAGTTTATTAAGCGGAACTTCTTTTTTTCACTACGAATACATGGTGCTTTCAGTCGTGGATGTATTTATGCTTTGAGTGATATGACCGGTCGGATGATAAAAGCAGGATTGTTTTTCGCGCCAATCAGGTCGTCCAATTCGAACGTTAAAGTTTTTCATCAAGCCGGGCGATATTTAAAATAAGCGACGCGGCGGTAGCTTTGTTTGCCACCTTCATTCGACCACGACAGCAGTATCGGTTGTATTCCCGGTTGCCTTAACCAGCCCCGTTAAAGCCCAAGGAAGATATTTTCAAGGCCAATTTTATAGTTATTATATTGTCGGTTTATTGTTTTGGCGTTATTCGCGCCCCAAAGGAGATCTATTTAATGGATGATTTTTTGCACAACTTGAGAAGCGGAAAATTGAAGCAGCAAGACCGCAATCGTTCAATCTACAATGATCAGTACAAAGGCAAACGTAGAACCGCCATGGACCATCGGCGTAAGGTCGATTCGGATGCCAAAGAAGCCGTGGAACGCCTGGATGCGATCAAGACGATTCTGGAGGGGATTTCCCAAACCCAGAAAAGGATGGCCGACGCTTATGAAGCAACGGCCCAGGCTGAAGTTCGCAAGGCAGAAGCACTCGAAACCATCGCCAGGGGATTACGTCGTTGGATAGACTCGGCTGAAAGGGCCGGCAACAAGGCCCTTGAAGCAAAGAAGGCAAAATCTGAAACAGTTCCTGCCGATGAATCTAAACCGGCCGGAAAAAGAAACGGGCGCATGACCGAAGATGAGCGCCAAGAAATATTTAATATAATAGACAAGATGCGCCAATCGGGTCAAAGCTGGACAAATATCGCCCGACACCTTGGTGAAAATGGATATGCAACGGTGTCGGGAAAAGGTATTTGGCGGGGCCAGGGGGTAAAGACTTTCTACACCCGCATGGGGGGAGCGGCTGTCTGATATTTCAGAATATCGTTTTGATTGAAAAAGAAATCTATCGATAATTGTGATAAATATAACGGGGAGGAGACCTTGCGGCGCAAGTATTTTATTGCACCGCCACAATAAATTGCTACCCTGAAGCCTTTTGCTCTGGATCAGCCTTCCAGATTACTATCACCACCCCTATAATAATCAAGGTGCTGCCAAGATACCCCAAGGGACTGAAGTATTCATGCCACCACAGGTAGGCCACGACAGCGGCGATAACCGGTTCTAAGGTAGCGGTAATGGCCGCCCGGGTTGGTTCAAGATACTTGAGGGCTGCATAATAGCAAAAGTAGGCTCCGTAAGTCGATAACGCTGCTATTGATAAGATGCACAGCCAGGAAGTAGGTGTTTTGGGCCCGAACTCGACCCATGGCAGAAGTCCAAGGGCCCCCAGGGGCAGAATATAGAAAAAGACAGTGGCGGAACTGTAACGGGTCGAAAAATATTTTCCCAAGATATAATACAACGAATAAGAGAAGCCTGCCAGCAGGCCACATCCAACCGAAACCGATGTTACCCTAACTTGTGGTCCACCTGCCCCGAAAGATATGCATATGACACCCAGCAAGGTTGCTGCCAGGGCAACGAGCTTGCCAGCCGTCAGCCTTTCTTTCAAAAATACGGGGGACAATATTCCTACCCAGGCAGGTGCCGTATAGAGGAGAACCGCCGCCAGGGCTGCCCCGCCGGTCTTGACCGCTATCTGGTAAGAGCTGTAAAAAAGGGTTACCCCGGTCAAGGCGAACAAGCCTACCATTGGAAAGTCCTTGATATCTATACGAAGTTCCCGTTTGAGGCCGGCGTGGAGCGCAAAAAACAGCCAAGCCAACACGGCCCTCCAGAAGGCTACTTCCATCGGGGATACACCTTCTGCAAAGGCACGCCGGGCAACAGGACCGATGGTTCCCCAAAGCACGGCGGCCGCTAGAATCAGCAGGTACCCGCGCATCTTCAGCAGCCTTCAAGGTACCATTTATATGTTTCTGCCAATCCGGCCGCCAAGTCGACCTGGGGGCGATAGCCGATTGTTTTGACCGATTTGGAGATATCGGCAACCGAATGACGGATGTCGCCCCGGCGTGCGGGCCTATACTCGGGTTTCAGGTTAACTCCGGCTGTTCCGGCCACGATCTCCCACAGCTCGTTGATGCTGATACGGCGTCCGGTGCCGATATTGAATACATTTCCGG
>JALVRI010000397.1 GCA_027031325.1 Desulfobacteraceae bacterium | reverse complement strand
TTTCCTTTTTTTCAGCGGCTGCGGTCCACACCCCGCCGGGGACACATGAAAGCCGCCGGGCAGCGGCTGCAAAAAGGTGACACGGGGCGGCAGATAACCTGGCCGAAGGCAACCAGCAACTCGTTGTATCGTACCCAGTGGCGACGGGGCAGTTTTTCCCGCAGGGCGAACTCTGTCTGCTCCGGGGTCCTGGTGTCCACGTAGCCAATCCGGTTGCTGATCCGGTGAACATGGGTATCAACGCAGATCGCCGGTTTACCGAAACCTTCAACCAGAACAAGGTTGGCGGTCTTGCGGCCTACGCCCGGAAGTGCCAGCAGCCCTTCCAGGGTATCGGGCACCTTGCCCCCGTGGCGCTCGATCAGGATACGGCTTACCTGGTGCAACCGCCTGGCCTTGGTCGGATAAAACCCCACCGGGTAAATCAACCTTTCGATCTCTTCAAGGTCCAGGCTCAGGATTTGACCGGGGGTACGGGCTTTTTCAAAAAGCCTTGCCGCCGCCCTGGAGGTAACCTCGTCCTTGGTACGCAGTGAAAGCAGGGTCGAAACCAGGATCTCGAAAGGGCCTGCTCCACGGTGGGCTATGAAAGTGACGATGGGCGCTTTCCAGTGGGGGTAGTTGGCGGCCAGTATCTCGACAAAATCATCGATGTCGAAAACCTGGGTGTCCTTGACCCTCTTATGGGAAATCCTCTTGCCAGTCACGCTGCCATAATAACCCTGCAAGCTCCTCATGTAAACAACCAGCTCAACCGGGCCCAAAGCGCCCGTCAGCATCAATGTTTACATACTGTCCAATCTTAACAAGTCACCACCCAGGGCCAGATAGATTACCTTTTTTATTCTATGTTATATTAAATTGTTATCTTATACGATAAAATATCTCTCCCGAATATTGAGTTTACATTTTGTCTAATTTGTGCCAAATGGAATCTGTAAGGCAGCTTGGGAAAACTCTCTATCAAAGCCAGGTGGGAATCTTGAAAAAGCTTGAACAACTCGGTTTGCTCGACCTTTTGAAGAGGCTGGCGGAGGGAATCGTAGCGGTCGTGGGCCCCTTTTGCGAGGTAGTGATACACGATTTCAGCGATATCGAACACTCGGTGGCGGCAATAGCCGGTAATGTCTCAGGCCGCCTGACAGGAGCGCCGGTGCCGGACATGGACTTCATATCCGGCAAGCTGGACAAGCACACGCCGGACCAGTTGAATTACCGCATTGAGATCGATTCCCACCGCTTACAGTCTTCCACCATCTGGATCAGGGATCAAGAAGGCACGCCGGTGGGGGCTGTTTGCGTCAACGTTGATTTTTCAGGACTGATGGAGGCCCGCGCCCTGTTGGAAAGCTTCGCCGCCGCCGCCTTGCGATCACCGGAGATGGTGGTCCACAACACGCTTGCAAAGAGCCCGGACGAGCTTATGGAACTTTCGGTGGCTTCTTTCCTGCGCCGAAACCGGATAGCCGACATCAAGTCCATGACCCAGGACGACAAGCAGCGCCTGATAAAATTGATCGAAGAGCGGGGGCTGTTCCAGCTGCGCGGCGCGGCCCAGAAGCTCGCCGACCTGCTTAATATCTCCCGGGCCAGCATATACAATTATCGTTCGCGGATCCGGGAGGATATCCGCCGGGAGGAATCAGAATGACTGATTTTCAGCCTTTTTTGATGGAAAGGATGATGTCCAGCTTTGAACAGGACGTAGAGTTCAACCTGTCGGAAAGCGGCGTCCACCCCCTCGTGCTGAGGGAGTTGCTGGGCGACGACCCGGATGGCGTCGAGCTTCTGCTGGACTCTGACCTGAATTATCCGCATGTAAACGGTATTCCCGAGCTGCGGGACAATATCGCCCGCCTTTATGACGGTGCAGGTCCTGACAACATCCTGGTCACGGTGGGAGCCATCGAGGCCAATTACATCAGCACCCGTACCCTGCTTGCACCCGGTGACGAGATAGTCATCATGCTGCCCAACTACATGCAGATCTGGGGAATCGCCAAAAACCACGACCTGAAGATAAGGACCTTCAAACTGCGGGAAGACAAGCAATGGTCCCCTGACCTTGACCAACTGGAAGATGTTGTATCTGCCGACACCAGGCTGATAGCCGTCTGCAATCCCAACAATCCCACCGGCTACATCCTGAGCGAAGACGAGATGGATCGAATCGTGGCCATTGCCGCAAAGGTTGGTGCCTGGATACTGGCCGACGAGGTCTACCGCGGAGCCGAGCGCGAAACCGACCGGGAGAGCCCCTCCTTTTACGGCCGCTACGACAAGGTGCTGGCAATCGGCAGCATGAGCAAGGCTTACGGCCTGCCCGGCCTGCGCATCGGTTGGGTGGCAGGCCCGGCCGATACCATCGACGAAATCTGGGCCCGGCACGAGTACACCACCATCACGGCCACCATGCTTTCCAACAAGCTGGCGGCCCTGGCCCTTTCTCCGGCGCGCCGGCCGCGTATCCTGGAACGCACCCGCCGCTATATCCGCCAGGGCTACCCCGTGCTGGAAAAATGGATGCAAAGCCACGGAAATATCTTCAGCTTGACGCCGCCTGCGGCAGCCGCCATTGCGTTCGTGCGCTACCACCTGGACATAAACTCCACTGCTTTCTGGGACAGGCTGAGGAGGGAAAAAAGTGTCCTCATAGTGCCCGGTGACCATTTCAACATGGATCACCACTTTCGAATAAGCTTCGGGCTGCCCCGGGCCTACCTGACAGCGGCCCTCGACCGGATTGCCGACCTGGTGACCGGGCTGCAGGCAGGCGGCAGGTAAAAATATCTGAAAAATGTCTTTCCAAATCAATAAAGAAGTAATGGCCGCCGCCATCGCCCATGTGCTTGCAAATTCGGGGCACCGGGCACCATCTATCTGCCCGAAAACGCTTCTTCGGCCAAGGTTGAAGCCCTGCGGACAAGCGGTGTCGAACTGAAATTCCACGGCAGCGATTGCATCCAGAGTAAGCTTCTGGCACGCCGTGATGCCGTGGCAACCGGACGCGCCTGAATTCTCCCGTCATGCAGGCCTCGGTCAAGGCCGGCTTCAAAAAAGCCCTCCTGGAGAGGCTCACATCAAGTACTTTTTGTAAGGTTGTTTTTTTACATTGACTTTACATTTACCTTTACATTATTGATAATTTTATAGCCTGAAGGCAGTGCCTATAAACTTGGGGAGGTTTGGAATGCCGGCAGAGCTCACCCCGAAGCAACGAAAATTACTGGACTATCTGCGGCGGCAGATTGAAAGGAACGGCCGGCCGCCGTCCCTGCGCCAGGCGGCAGCCGACCTGGGAGTAAGCCACAGCGCCGTGGCCCAGGGGCTGGCCGCCCTCCAGGAAAAAGGCCGTATCCGTCGCCAGGGACGCTACAGCCGCACCATTCACATAATAGAACCGCCGGCCGCCGCTCACCACTGGCGACAGGTGCCGATCATCGGCCGGGTGACCGCCGGCCTGCCCATGTACGCCCAGCAGCAATGGGACGGAACGGTGGTGGTGGACGGGACTGTTTTCAAAGACCCGGTCCTGTTCGCCCTGCGGATAAAAGGAGATTCCATGCGTAACGCCGGCATCCTGGACGGTGATCTCGCCATCTGCCGGCCGCGCCAGTACGCCCAAAACGGCGAAATCGTGGTCGCCCTTGTGGAAGGCGACCAGGCCACGGTCAAGCGCTTTTTCCTCCACCCCGACAAGGTTGAGCTGCGACCCGAAAACCCGGAGTTTCCGGTAATGCATTACGATTTCGACCAGGTGCTTATCCAGGGCAAGGTGATCGGAATTCAACGGGGACCGGAAGGCATGGCCCAATTGCACAACCGCTGGCGTACCAAATAGTGTGTGCCGCCCCCTGCGGGGGCTGGAAACATTTTTCTTGGCACACCTATCCCCGGGCTTACGCCCGAGGCTATGAAAATGTCGCCCTCTTGCGAGGGCTTGGAGGGTCGGGGGGTTGCAATAAAACCTGTGTCCGGAAGCTTGTATCAGACCGCCGACCCGGTCCGAAAAATCCCCGCAGGGGATGACAACACACCTATCCACGGGCTTACGCCCGAGGCTATGAAAATGTCGCCCTCTTGCGAGGGCTTGGGGGGTCGGGGGTTGCAATGAAACCTGTGTCCGGAAGCTTGTATCAGACCGC